>CAIMDR010000696.1 GCA_903839795.1 uncultured Methylococcaceae bacterium
GCCATTACGTTGGAACAGGTTGATGCACTGGAAAATTATTTCTCGCGCTATTTGCCACAACAAATAATAGTCGGCATTTTGCCGATACTTATGATTATGGTGGTCATGCCCATCAACTGGGTAGTCGGGTTGATATTTTTATTCACCGGGCCACTGGTGCCGATTTTTATGGCCTTGGTCGGTATGGGCGCCGCCTCTGCAAATCGCAGCCAGTTTTTGGCGATGGCAAGAATGAGCGGTTATTTTCTGGATCGTTTGCAAGGATTACCGACACTTAAACTGTTTGGTCAGACTGCCCAAGAGTTAAATACCATCAATCAAATTGCGGATGGGTTTCGGGAAAAAACCATGGCCGTGTTGCGCATTGCGTTTTTATCCTCGGCTATTCTGGAGTTTTTTAGTGCCGTTGCCGTCGCTCTGGTAGCCGTGTATGTGGGATTGGGTTTATTGGGACAGATTCACTTTGGCCCGGCTGACCAGATCAGTTTTAGGGAAGCGTTGTTCGTGTTGCTACTGGCTCCCGAATTTTTTATGCCGCTCCGGCAATTGGCTATTAATTATCATGACCGCGCCGCAGCGTTAGGGGCGGCTGACGCGATTCTTGCCATACTGGAAAAAAACACCGATGCGCTGGATACCCGCAGGACTGGCGAGAGCCATCCTGAACAATATTGTCTTATCGAATTTAACAAGGTCAGTAAATCTTATGGCGATCGGCAGGTTTTAGCAGACATTAATCTGTGCATTACCGCCGGTGAAAAAATTGCTTTGGTCGGTGAATCCGGTGCCGGAAAAACCACTCTTTTAAATCTGTTACTGGGTTTTGAGACGGTAACAGAAGGCCAACTATGGCTTAACGGCTTACCCGTTAATCGTGACTCCGCCGCAAAAAATACCGCCTGGGTGGGACAAAATGCCTACATTTTTCATGGCAGCATAAAAGAAAATATTGCCCTGGCTGATCCCGATGCGGCTGAACAACGCATTATTAATGCGGCACAAGCCGCTGGTGTCACTGAATTTAGCGCACAGTTGTCCGAGGGTTTGTTAACCCAAATTGGTGAGCGGGGCTATGGTTTATCGGGTGGTCAGGTGCAAAGAATCGCGTTGGCCCGAGCCTTTTTAAAAAATGCCTACATTATCTTGCTGGATGAGCCGACTGCCAATCTTGATGCCACCAATAAAACGGCGCTATTGGCGGTTATTGATCAATTATTTGCTGATAAAACCCTCATTATCGCTACCCATGATCCTGTGGTGATTAACCGAATGGCAAGGCGGATAACCTTACAGCAAGGACGACTGGTGTTATGAAAGACTTGTGGTTTTTTCTGAAATTATTCAAACCCCATAGCGGCTGGTTGCTGGGTGGAATCATCTTGTCATTGCTGACGGCTTTTGCGTCTATCGCGTTATTGACGCTGTCAGGTTGGTTTATCAGTGCTTCTGCTATAGCCGGATTAGTCGTTATTGACGGCAATGCACCGGCTTTCAATTTTATGCTGCCTGCCGCGCAAATACGCGCTTTGGCGATTACCCGGACGTTGGGTCGTTATGGTGAGCGTTTGGTGACCCATGAGGCGACTTTTCGGGTCTTGGCCGGCATCCGTAGCTGGTTTTTCCAACAGCTGATTCCTTTGGTTCCTGGGCGTTTGTCAGCACTACGCAGCGGTGATTTATTATCACGCATGACGGCAGATATTGATGCATTGGACGCACTGTATTTACGCTTGCTTGCACCTGCCGTTGTGGCAATTATTGGCGTAACGGTCGTTACCGTGTTTTTGGCTTTTTATGCACCTGTTATCAGTCTGGCTACCGGTCTTATGTTACTGATTGCTTCGGTTTTGGTGCCGTGGATTTTTAATCGTTTGGGACAAAGCGGAGCAGAACACATGGTCGTCTTGGCGGCCAATTTCCGGATTCGACAAGTTGACATGATGCAGGGTTTTGCGGATTTAATAGCCAATCAGGCTTATGGGCGCTTTAGCGATTTTCTGGAGCAGTTTTCTGATTTGATGCTTAATACCCAGCGGCAAAATAACCGGTTGTCGGCAATTTCTTCAGCCATCACCTTTTTGCTGGCGCAGATAACGGTATTATTGGCCTTGGTGCTTGCCGCCATTTTATTTAAAGAGGGCTTGTTATCAGGAACCGATTTGGCGTTGCTTGTTTTTTGTGTGCTTGCAGCTTTTGAATTAGTGACACCCTTGCCGGTAGCCTTGCAAATGCTGGCAAAAACCCAAAAAGCGGCGCGGCGTATCAGGCTGGTGACAGAAATGTCGCCAACAACACCGCAGCACATTCAGACCGTAGCCTTGCCGGAACGTTATGACTTACAGTTAAATGAGGTCAGCTTTCGTTACCCTGACCAGCAAAATTGGGTGTTAAAAAACATCAGTCTGGCTATTCCTCAGGGCAGTAAAATTGCCATAGTCGGTGTTAGCGGCTCAGGTAAAACCACGTTATTACATTTGTTAATGCGCTATTATGATCCCGACCAAGGCCGTGTTTTATTGGCCGAACATAATCTAAAACAATTGGATACCGATCAATTAATGACCTGTTTTGGCGTCTTGTCGCAACGCAGTCAATTGTTTGCCGCCAGCATTAAACAAAACCTGTTAATTGCCAAACCCAATGCTTTGGCAACCGAACTTGATGCGGCCATACAAGCCGCAGGTCTGGAGAAATTTATCAGCTACTTGCCGGAGGGTCTTGATACCTGGGTCGGTGAAAGTGGCGTAAAAGTATCGGGTGGCGAAGCACGACGTATCGCCTTGGCGCGGTTGTATCTTAAAAATGCACCGGTACTAATTTTGGATGAACCCACCGAAGGTCTGGACAGTGATACCGAACGGGATGTTTTTAAAGCCCTGGCAAATTTTGCCAAGGATAAAACAGTCATCATGGTGACGCATCGCGAGGCAGGTTTGGGATTAGTCGATATTGTTTATGGAATGGAGCAGGGTGTTTTGAGTATCGTGTGATTTCATTGATCAAATCTCCTCGAGGTTGGGACGGGGTTAAAAACCTCGTCCCTCGTGGTTACAACCCACTAGCCTACCCAACTTTAGTCAAATATATAAACATCGCAAAAATGGCGATACCTATTACCAACATTGCAAAAATAGCCATCATAACTCCCCAATTTCTTTTGTTTTTTGCTTTATTTTAGTGATAACTAAAAAGCCGGCAAAAATAAATAAAATCATGAAAAACACGCACATCCAAAACAATACACTAATATCACCCCCTTTAAAAAGGGCACCCAAAGCACCACCTATGGCAATCAGGAAAGCACTTAACAAACTCAGCGCCGTTCTCAATGTATTCAAAGACTCTTTTATCTCATCAATTTTTGCCATAATTTATCTCTGCTAGCACCCGTAACTTAATTCTACCACCAAATAATTTGTTTCTCTCCGCAAAGTTTTCTTTTCCGCTGTTTCCCCAAGCGCCAGCTTTCCGAGACTGTCACTACAAATGTATTTTTTGGTAGCCGATTTCGTGGAAACGACGCCATCTTCGCGAGTTGGAAATTATGATGGGTTTCGGCTATCGCCTCTACCCATCCTACGCGCTGCGATTGTAAAAAACACCCCCAAACCTTTTGGCAAAGTAGATATTGGTAGGGGCAGAAAATTTTCTGCCCCTACGGCATTTGGAACCCCTGCAAACACCTAATAGCGCAATTCTGATGGCAATATCAAGGCAAACCCGTAAGGGTAGAAAATTTTCTACCCCTACCTCAGTTAGTATCGGGGTTAACACGGATGCTTATATCTTTTGACTTAAAGGCAATGTGAAATTCATCCAGGTTTATATTTTCCAGTTGGCTAAGTGCGTCTTCTAATTGGGCGTTCATTAGGGTAACGGTTTCAGCATCTGCTTTTACTAATGTCCAATAATATAATTCTCCATTCATTTCCTCAAGGGCGTACTCAGTCAAGCCCGTATTATTATTTAAATTAATTGTTTCCAGTATGGAAGCGATTACGGGATAGATGTTGAAAGGTAACGGTGCCTTTATAACGATGGTGTTAACATCATCAAAGTATTGCTGAATGTCTGGAGAAAAGCTGGTTACGCCTTTAGCTTTAAGCATGTCTTCGCAAGCTTGTATTTTTTCATATTCTCCGGCATTAATCGCTATCATCAAGTAAATATTGATAGCGATTGCAGGGTCGGGTAATAAATTCATCGCTTTATCAATCAAACGAAAAGACTCAGCATTATGTCCAAGCGTCTTCATAGAGACAGCGTGGTTAATATTTAAAATCGGATCCTTCCCCAATTTAAGTGATAGGGTATGTTGTTTGACGCATTCATTAACATCCCCTTCTACTGAAGCAATTAAACCTAATGCCATTGCCGCTAAAGACGGATTAATTTTTATCAGGCTTTTAGCGTCATTTTTCATGCGCTGTGATGTCAGATCATCCGGTTTAGTTTGAGATAATGCATACTTCTCAATTTTTTCGATAATGTTATTTAAAACGGTAGTGGCATCTGTAGACATTTACGGATTCTCCAGGCTAATTAAGTTAGGTGCTGCGGATAGTCTAATGACTCAGAGCTTAGGCGTTGGTGGGTGTAGTGTCGTTAATCACTTTATAGATTTCTTCTATTTGCATTGCCGGACTTTCCCCTTCTGTTCTAAAGCCGGCGTGAAAGTTATCTAAATTAAAAGGGGTTAATAAAGCCAGGCCATTGGCTAGTTGCTCATTCATTAAGGTAAGCGTATTTTCATCGGTTATTATTTTTAACCAAAAAAATAGATGATCTCCAATTAATTCAACCAAGGTACCAGGATAGTTGATGTGATGGTTTTTTTGTAGTGAATTAAAGAGAAAGGCTATTAAAGGAAATACATTAATGTCTATGTTTGACTTTAATATCAAGCTACTAAAATAAATCCTTACAAGTATCTCAGTCGGAATATTTGCTTTAATACGAATTAATTCATCATAATAAATTTTAACGTCTTGATGATGGCCGGTGTCAAAAGCCAACGCTATTTCGGAGTTAATTAAGCCAATTGGGTCGGGCATTAGTTTCATTATGCTTTGCATTAATCGATAAGATTCTGCGTGCTTGCCTAATGTTCGCATCGATAGGGCGCGGTAACAGACGTAATAGGGTTTGCGACTTAACTTAATGGCGATCGCATGTTGTTTTTCGGATTCTTCTAAATTACCTTCAGTTGCTGCAATAAGGCCATACGCAGATGCACCTAAGGCAAGGTCTGCGTTTATTATTTTTTTAGCCGCCTTTTTCATGCGTGTAACTGTAAAAGCATCTGGATGTGTTTCGTTTAGTGCATAAACGGACAGTTGATCCAATAAGTTTTCGAAAATGGCGGACGTACCTTTTGACATTAGATTTTCTCCATCCTGACTAAAATAACCAATGATTTAGCCTTGTGCTTGAGCCAGTGTAATAGTAATGAGTATGTGTGTCAGAAAAAGATTGTAGTCAATGCGGTGGGATTATAATACTGCTACCTTAAAATATAAATACAATTCATAGCGTTAAACAGATGTCCTCGACCAGAACTTTTGCGACTTCTGCGCCCACCTGACGGCCGGTCGCAATCTGCTCTGCCGGCACATCGGCAGAGGTCGCGACAAAGTCATAGACAATAATGTGATCGGGTCGGGCGATTTTCCCACCCTGGTATTCCTGGCGAGAGGTGATGGTGCTTGATGCGCAACCATCGAGGGCAGCTATAGCAAACAAACACAGTACGGTGCGGCTAAACAGTTTCATGATAAACCCCAAAAAAAATAAAATTTATCTTAACATATAGACTGCTGTGACCAGCTCATTTTTTTTAAACAATTAAGTGACACCGTTCTGAATTCGCTACAGCCATTGATACTTCAGAGCGCCTGTGTAACAGCCGATAATGACTATACTTTCCAATGATTGAAATACGGAAAATAGCCTGAAGACTGTTAAAAATAAGTAGATTGGCAACAAAATACTTTTACCTATCGATTATCAATATGACAGAGATTTTCTCTGGTAAAATTTAAAACACTCTACTGGTAGAACGCAATGCTTTTTGAGACAGGAGACTTTATCGATAAGCACACGACCGTGAACGCGTATCTTTTTGTATTTGTCTCAACATTTGCATACAACTGGACATCATAAGGGCACCGGGTTGGTCACGACCAATCGGTAAGAGGACGCTACGAAGGCTTATCGGTCGGCGGGTGCACCGAATGATGCGCTTATTGCCTCATGACATCCTATGTGTATTATTTTTCCATGAATAATCTTGATTAAAAAATATGACTATTGTAACCCGGCAACTCCTGGTCTTAACTGTTACGGCTTTGCTGACAGCCTGCAACGCATTCGGCCCGGATGCCCTTCGCGGCACCCATCCGCTTTATAACGATGCGATTGTTCAAAGCATGAATGATCAGTTCATACAAAACGTCGTGCGTTTGCACTACCGGGATCCGGTATTTTTTCTCGATGTCGCCAGCGTAACGGCAAGTATGAAACTGGGCATAAGCGGGGGGTTGGATCAAGCGTCAAGCCAGCTTAATGGCGGACCCGATATCCTGAAATACAGCTTAGGTGCCGACTATACGACGTCGCCCACCATCTCCTATGCGCCACTCCAAGGCGAGGATTTCGTCAAGAGCGTGCTCAGCCCGATCCCTATCGAAGCCTTATTCGCACTCAGTGGCTCGGGCTGGAGCACACAACGCGTGTTCGGCCTCTGCGTAGAACGCATTAACGGAATCGAGAATGCGCCGAGTGCCTCGGGGCCAACGCCCGGCACTGCCCCAAGCCCAGGTCTGCAATTCAAGCGACTGATGCAACTGATTGAGGTAGTGTCTCATGCACAACTCATCGTCCCCCGTATTAATCCAAAGACGAAAGAACCGCAACTGGAAATCAAGTCCTCTCCGGAGTTTCGGGAGCAGATTCGGGAAATCAAGGAACTGCTTGGACTTGATCAGAGTCTTGAGGTTTACCGTGTCAACGGCGACTTTCTGGCATCCAGTCCGGACACAATTTCGATAGGCACCCGCGCGCTCATGAGTATCTTCTTCTATTTATCGCATCATGTGGATTCGCCACCGCCTCATAAGGCCGCGGGCTTGGTGACGGTCACGCGCAACAAGGACGGTTCGGAATTTGACTGGGGCACGACAGCGGCGGGAAGGCTGTTCCACATTCGCCAAAGCGAAGAGCAACCGAATCTTGCTTTCGTCGCGATACCCTATCGCGGGCGCTGGTTTTATCTGGCGGACAACGATCTCGAGTCGAAGTCGACTTTCATGCTCCTGATGCAACTATTCCGACTGCAAGCCGGCGCTGCCAAATCAGCAGGCCCGGCCTTGACCATACCCGTGCGCTAATGCCTTTGCCGACAACTCACTCAGGACTCGTAATGACAACCAAGACCCATCGACTATTTTTTATTTTCAAGCAACCCCTCCTCACCACCCTCCTTGTGTTATTGGTTCTTCAACTTTGGGTCATGCCTGCTGGCGCGGTTGAGCAAAACCCGCTCAAACCGATTGATACCTCCAGCCCAAGAGCCACGCTCCAGGGATTTCTGGAATTCATGGACGAGGGCTATAAGACGGGAGTCGGCCTAATACAACCGTATCTGGATTCTTCGAATCTTTACTTAACGCCGGAACAGATAACCTCTATGCATGATACCTTACACCTCCAGGCATCAGCTCAACGGGCACTGGATTTAAGCGAATTG
Organism: uncultured Methylococcaceae bacterium; assembly: GCA_903839795.1. Lineage (GTDB taxonomy): Bacteria > Pseudomonadota > Gammaproteobacteria > Methylococcales > Methylomonadaceae > Methylobacter_C. The sequence goes on from CAIMDR010000696.1 coordinate 7,748, forward strand.
CCACCGGCCATCGTTCACGAATCCTCACGACGGCTCGCCATACAATTGAAAGAAGTGCTCGACCGTATCGATCTCCCTCCGACCGAGTTAATTCCGGATGCGCAGATGATGGGTAAGGCAGAGTTCAAGCGCTGGACTATCCCAGGTACCGAAATTCAAATTGAGGAGGTGAAAACCGGATCGAGGGCGGGGGAATATCTGTTTAACCCGGAAACGTTGAACCGCTTGCCGGAGTTCTATGCCAAGGTCAGAAACCTTCCCTACAAACCCGATTCTTCTGTCGGTTGGTACGACTTATCCACCTATAGTTCCACCGGGGTGGTGATGGCATTACATCGAATCGTGCCGCCCCGCTGGTTGCTCAATATGCCCCAGCATAGAACTCGAGTCCTGTTTCTCGACCAACCGGTGTGGCGTTGGTTCGGAATCTTAACCGTTCTTGCAACCGGCTTTGGTGTCATTCATGGGTGTTTTAGCCTAAGCTCTTGCTGGATCGGGCGGATGGCACCCGCCGGAAAATGGGTAGAGTTGCTTCGGCCGCTCAGCATCGTCATAGTAACACCGATTGTTGCATTGATTTTTGCTGAAGTTCTACGGGTTTCGGGTACTCTCTACGAAGGAGCCACGCGTTCGCTCTGGACCTTGTTTTTTCTGGCTCTCACCTGGCTGGTTTGGGTGGCCGGCGGGGTTGTCGCGGAAAGTATGATCTCTATAGAAAGGCTACGCACGAGCAGCATCGACAGTCAGCTTATTCGCCTGATGTTGCGGTTACTGACGATTATTGTGGCAATCGCCATTCTGGTCACAGGGGCCGATCGCATCGGATTGCCCGCCTACTCGGTGCTTGCCGGACTCGGAGTCGGTGGTCTGGCCGTTGCCCTGGCGGCCCAGCAAACCCTTGCCAATCTGCTAGGCTCGCTTATTATCATGTTTGAGAAACCTTTCGCCGTAGGCCATTCTGTCAAAGTACAGGGCATCGAAGGCACCGTCGAAAATGTAGGCTTTCGCAGTACCCAAATTCGCACGTTTCACAACTCTCTCGTGACGATCCCGAGCAGTCAACTGGTGAACAGCACCATCGACAATATGGAATTACGCGAGTACCGGCAGGTCAAGACCGTCCTCAATCTTACCTACGATACGCCCATTGAGAAAATCGAGAGTTTTGTCAATGGTATAAAACAAATCCTTGAAACCCATCCAGACACACGTAAAGACAATATTCAGGTGTATTTATACGAGTTTGGGGCACATAGCTTGGATATTCTGCTGAATTTCTTCGTGCAAGTACCTGACAGGGAGGCTGAACTCAACGAGCGACAACAAATTCTCATGGATATCTTGCGTTTGGCCGAAACAACTGGAGTACGATTTGCCTTTCCGACACAAACGTTGCATATCGAAAGTTTGCCCGAACAAAAGACGACTATTAACTCGCGGACTGATACTTTCACAGAAAAGTGTTAATTAAGAAACCGTTGAACAAATCGAAATAACAGCACTGAAACCAAGGCCTGGGTTGTAAAGCCCGGTCCGCTCAGGAAAAGCCTAAATTGTCTGCATCTATACAAATACCTAAATCATTTATATAGATTTTCAGATTAATAATTTCGATCTTAACGGATACCATCCCTTTAAGGGATGTTATCCGTATGGCTCCAAACTTCATA
>CAIMDR010000697.1 GCA_903839795.1 uncultured Methylococcaceae bacterium
ACCTAAAATCCTTGAGTGAAGCGGAAATCAATAGATTTTCCAACCAATACTCGCTATAAGCAAAGCCATTAAGTCGGTCTGCTGGACATTATTTACCTTGGTACTTTTTTATCGTCATCGGGTTGGACGGCGTAAAATTATAAAGTCATGTAGGTTGGGCAACATCTTTTCGTTGCTCAACATTCAACGGTCAAAATCAGAATATCAAGAGATTTCCTCAATGCCATTCATGTATTTTAACGCGAAAATGTCGGACACGAAAAGCATATGCGCGACCTGGCTACGCGCTTATTTTTTCATAGAGTGATTCGGGAGCGATGTCTGCACCATTCTCTCAAGCGATTGTGCCGCCATCAATACTTGCGGCTTTAAACAGGTTCAAATCCCGCAACGATTCAAAAATAGCCCATTTACCAATGTATTCTGAAAAATCGACGTTGCCACAAGTACCATCATCAAACACAACGTTAAAAATGTAGCCTTGTTGATAGTTAATTTCAATGACTTTATTCATATTCCACATAAATGCCAACACCTCAATTTAGTGGTTTTATTTTAGTAATGTCTTTACCTTCTTGTGCATGTGGCCAATCTTTTTCAAGTTCGGCAACATGCAAATCAATCCATCCATTCGCGTACCAGTTTGGTCGCTGCTCTTGAATTTAATGACCTTTGAGGATATTGCCGTTAAAATCAAACAAAGCATTTTTTGCCTGATATTCCGCATGAAAGTGTGGCGGATTATGGTCATCGTAGAACATTCTGATGATGATTCCAAAAAATCTGGAAATTATTGGCATAGTCAATTCTCATAAAAACAGCATAACAATCAGAAACGAGGTTTTGATAATAATAGATTGGCTATGGTAAATCCACCTTACGAGTTGTTAATAATAACTGAGGGCAGAGGATAGTTAAATCTAAGTTTACTCTGATCCAGTTCTTTAACGCTTCAAATCGCGACGAGGGCATCACTCCTACGAAGTGCCTGACCGCTAATTTATCTTGCAATTAATCCGAACATCCGACATACGGCCACGATTAAGGCTGCCGTAAAACTGCTCTTATTGCGTGGTAAGAAACTTAACAGGCCATACAAGCCAATTTTTATACAAGGGATGCCAGTTTTAAGTCATGTTTGAACACTTTTTACGCCTGTAAATACCAAGATTACGCCAATAATTACGCTGCAATGGCAAGTAATCAGAGTGTAGTGGAAAAGCCTTTAAGCCTTAGCCATCTAGGCTTGCAGAGGGAGCTGTTTTATAAAACGCTGCCAACACACGACATCAGGATTTTTACAGGCGTAAACAGGCCGCAAACAGATGGTTTTAGAGTTAATACACGCGTAAAGCAAACAAATCCGCCTGTAAACAGACTGATTACTGACCATAACAGCCTGAGAACATCCGCTATTCACCCCGCTACATAAGATAGCGCGATGCCCACGTCTACTTTTATTCCCAAACCGGATAATGATTTTTAAATAACCGGGGACAGAGTAAAGTTAAGTCTAACTACTCGGTCCCCGGTTATTTATCCTAAAAACCTCATTTAGCCAAAGATTTAAACAGATAAGCACCGATAATACATGATATTAAGCACGACTGACAATTTACGAAAAGGGTGATCAAAAGAATTGATCTAACAGGTTGTTTATCTGAGTAAATCCGTGTTTATCTGTGGCTCAAATACGTTTTTTAGGTTTATGCCTATATCCAACGCACCTTACGGGTTTGAAACGCCCCGAGGGGCCTAATCTATAAGCGATGGGTAACGCCTCTCGAAACAAAAAAACAATGACGATAATCATGCCCCCGATAATATTTGCTTTCGCCCTTGCAGGACTTGAGGTTTTGTGGATATTCCTGATTTCATAGGGCTGCATCCTATGCTGATGTATTATGCCCTTTCAGGGCGTTGTGTTAATTCCGCCAGTCAGATGCTAGCGGTTCACCGCCAGGGTGTGCTGGCCTCGACAAGTTCGGCAATCTGACGCCCCAGAGTGTCAAGTTGCTCACCCAGCTCCGTCTCACCCTGATCGATGGCTTGCTCTAGTCCCCTGGCTGACTCCATAATGTCCAGCGCACAGATAAAGCCGGCATTGCTGACCAGGGTATGCAGCCGTCGGGCAGCCATTTCCCTGTCGCCCGAGGCCAGTTCGCTGCGTGCCAGCTTTACTGCATTAATGTTGTCATCGAAGAACATCTCCAGCAGACTGATGAACATATCCCGATCACCGCTCAGCCGCTTTGCTGCACGGTCTCGGTCGATTCCAGCAATATCCGGAAAGTCTTTGACAGTTTTGATGTCTGCCGATGTTTGTAAAGTTGGAGCTGAGGCCAGTCCGGGCTTAATCCATTTTGACAGCATGATCGCCATCTGGTCCAGATCCATTGGTTTGGCCAGCACGTCGTCCGCGCCGGCCGCACGCGCTGCTGCTTGTTGTTCTTCACGCACTCCGGCGGTGAAGGCAATGATTGGCAGATCGATTAAACCCAAATCTACTCGGATCAACCGGATTGCAGTCAAGCCGTCCATTACGGGCATTTGCACATCCATTAGCACCGCATTGAAAGCCTCTGGCCGGGTTATGAGAAGTTGTACGGCCTGTTGGCCATCGGCGGCCAGGGTGGTGGCCGCACCTTCCAGCGCCAGCGCACGCTCCATCAGATCTCGGTTCATGGCGCTGTCGTCCACCACGAGTATGTGCATTCCCACCAGACGCGGCTCACAGGATGGCTGTGCCTGATGGGTAGCCAGTGCGTCCTTATCACCTTCGCGCCCTTTTTGAAAAGGTAACTCGAACCAAAAGGTGCTGCCTTGGCCGACTTGGCTCTCGACGCCAATCTCTCCCCCCATTAGCTCAACCAGACGCTTGCAAATGGACAAGCCGAGACCTGTGCCACCGAAACGACGGCTGATGCCCGCATCAGCTTGGGTGAAAGGCGAAAATAGCCGGGTCAGCGCCTCAGGCGCAATCCCTATGCCGCTGTCGCATACCTCGAAGCGCAGCCGCACGACTGTCTCGTCGATCGCGCGCACTTGGACAAAGACCGCTACTTCCCCCCGCTCGGTGAATTTGATGGCGTTTCCTGTCAGGTTGAACAATACCTGTTCCAAGCGCAGTCCATCGCCGATCAATGATCCTAGCTGCGTAGCCGGAGGCTCCAGGCGCAGCGTGAGTCCTTTGGTTCCTGCGGCCTGGCCCATCAGGCTGTCGAGATTAGCCAACAGGCTGCCCAGGTCGAAGGGGCGGGGTTCGATGCGCAGTTGCCCTGCTTCAATTTTGGATAAGTCGAGCACGTCGTCAAGAATAGCGAGAAGGGATTGGCCTGCAGTCCGAATGCGCTCGACCATTTCACGCTGCTTTCCTATGAGTGGTTCGCGTTCCAGTACTTGGGCCAAGCCGAGTACCGCGTTCATCGGGGTGCGAATCTCATGACTCATGTGAGCCAGGAACTCGCTCTTAGCGGCGTTGGCTGCCTCTGCGGCATCGTAAGCCTGCCGCAGTTCATGTTCGTAACGCTTCCGTTCGCTGATGTCGCGGGACACGCCGAGGATTTCCACAAAGGTGCCGTTGGTACTGAGAATAGGGCTTGCTGTAACATCGGTCCAGACGGTTGAGCCGTCTTTACAACGCTGTTCAAGCTCTCCCCGAAAGTTTTCCAACGGAAGTCCCGCCTCTACGTTGGCACGTAATTTTTCGAAATACGCCTGGGCAATGATCAATGAGTCGGGAGTGAGCACCTCTTCCAGTGATTGAGGCTTTACTTCATCGGCTGTGAAGCCCCGTAACTTTTCAACGGAGGGGCTTACGTAGGAAAATCTTCCGTCAAGATCCATCGTCTTAATGGTGTCGATGGCATTGTCGGCCAGCAGGCGGTGTCGCTCCTCACTGATTCGCAATTTTTCTTTCATCTGCTTGCGTGCCGTGATGTCCTCGACAATGAACAGATGGCGGGGCGGTGCATCGGCATCGACTTGCACCGGTGCACAGGTCACGCTGACCCAGACCACTGAGCCGTCCGGATGAAGATAGCGTTTATTCATGCTGTAGTCGCTGATTTCGCCGGCGTTAAGGCGCATCGTGTTATCGAGACTTTGCTGAATGTCGTCTGGGTGCGTGAAGCGATGCTGGGGGTTGTTGACTCCTATCAACTGATCGAGTGTTTGGCCGACGATCTCGCTAAGGCGGACGTTGGCTTCCAGAACCTGTCCGGTAGTCGAATCGACCAACGCGACACCCAACGGTGCTTGCTCGAAGATGACCCGAAAACGCGCCTCGGCCGCCCACTGGGCTTTCAGCGCTGTCAACTCTTGACGCTGCTGTCCCCTGCGCCACAGTAAATAGCCTGCGGAATAGATCAGAAGCAGGCCAAAACCTACGACTAGAGCTGTTGCCCAAGCCAAGTTGTGAATGCCGGCATAGGCCTCGATCTCGTCTATTTCGGCAATCATTAACCAGGGCGTCCCGGCAACGACGGAGGCGTAGGCCAAGACGGGAATCCCTCGATAATCGCGGCCGCCCTCGATAATACCTCGCTCTCCACGCGCTGCTCTGGCTGCCGGCATCTTTGGCGTGCTCAAGGGTAGGGTCATCGAGAGTGCGGCATCAGGCTTAAAGCGTAGGGGTGTCAAAAAGCGGATCTCATCGCCGTCGCGCCGAACCAGGTAAGTCTCCGCTGTCTGGGTTGGCACCGGCCAAGACTCGACTAGCGGGTTCAAAGCCTGATTCGCGTGCCAAGTCACGTAGGCCACACCCAGCGGCGCCATGTCTGGCGACCCGATGGGTGCCAGAACGCCGTATTGAATCTCCCCCTTGGCGTTACTGTGCAAATCGACGAGTTCAACACGCGGTCGGTGCAAGATATCCCGGATTAAATCCGTATAGGCTCGGACATCGGCTTCACCAATGGCGAAGGCCGGGCGCCCCTCGACATCCACCACAGCCAGCCCGGCCCAGCCTCGAGCCTTCGCCATCTGTATCATCAGCTCCTGCATTTTTTTCAGATTTGCCCCATTCTTTCGGCCGCCGCTTTGCCATTGGCTGAAAAGTATCTCAAGCTGTGAGTGGCCGTAAAAAGCCAAGTCGGTATTAATCCGAGCCTCAGCAAGCCAAGCCTCGATTTGTTGGCGTTTCTGTTCGACGATCACAGCCAGGGTGCGGTCATTTTCGCGACGTATTTCCGCGCTCAGGTAGCGATAGCCGATGGTGCCGATCGCGCCGATCAGTAGCGAAAGGGCAAGTAGCGGGAGCATAAAACGCAGCCAATGATGACTGAAGCGACCGGTGGGAGAAGTTGGAAGATGGGAGGCGATAGCGGTTCTCATGTTGGTAGATACAGTCCGGTACTTCGATAAAGCTTAAGTACAAGAGCGGGTTTAAAAAAGCTGGCGACGCTGTTAAGTGACGAAGCAAAGTCGGTATGTTGTTTGCAGAGCGTTTTCACTCCGCTTGGTATCGGCAGTGCAGGATGAGCGCTCTTAACGTTGGCTGGAATGCAATTAGGCAATAATTATGCACTATTTTAGTAAATTATGCACCAATATGAAACAATTTTCGAATCTTTGGAGGTCTATTGAAGAGGATTTATCGTCTACCGGTCGTGGCGAGAGTCTCATGCACTCGTGCTGTGCCATGCATCGCGAGGCTCAAACTAAAAATGCGCTTCATTATTCACAACTATATGTTATTTTAAGTTTAAATGGTTTTGACATAACGTTGATATTGTCTTAAATGATTAAATAAACAAGGGGAGTCAAGCGACTATAAAAATACCTGCTGGTCACTATGGCAGCAATTTAAACTCCTTTTTTACCCGGATGTATTTGTTAACTTTCCATGAGTTTGTGAAAACAGCACTTTAAACGTATATTAGGCAGTTGTTTAAATTGCCGGAATTACTTGATGGATACTATTAGCATTCGTGGTGCCAGAACGCATAACCTGAAAAATATTGATATTGATCTACCTAGAGATAAACTCATTGTTATTACCGGACTTTCTGGATCGGGTAAGTCATCACTGGCGTTTGATACCATCTATGCCGAAGGTCAGCGGCGCTATGTAGAATCCCTTTCTGCTTATGCGCGTCAGTTTTTATCCATTATGGAAAAACCGGATGTTGACCATATAGAAGGTTTGTCTCCGGCTATTTCTATTGAACAAAAATCCACTTCGCACAATCCGCGCTCAACGGTCGGTACAATCACCGAAATCTATGATTATCTGCGTTTGTTATATGCGCGTGCCGGCACGCCGCGCTGTCCTGAGCATCATACGTCACTGGAAGCGCAAACGGTTAGTCAGATGGTTGACCACATTCTTTCGCAACCGCAAGATCAACGCTGGATGTTGTTGGCACCTGTTATTAATGATCGTAAAGGCGAGCATAGTCAGTTACTGGATGACTTGCGTGCCCAAGGTTTTATCCGCGCCCGTATCGATGGCGTTGTTTATGATTTGGATGACGCGCCGGCGTTGGACTTAAAAAAGAAACACACCATAGAGGTGGTGGTGGACCGTTTTAAAGTGCGCAATGATATTGCCCTGCGTTTATCTGAATCCTTTGAGACGGCTTTGCGTATAGCCGATGGTATCGCAATTGCTGCTTGTATTGAAGATGCCACGGAGTTGGTTTTTTCTGAGCGTTATGCGTGTATTCAATGCGGTTACAGTTTAACCGAGTTGGAGCCGCGCATATTCTCGTTTAATAACCCCAAAGGTGCGTGTAGTAGCTGTGATGGTTTGGGTATCAGGCAGCATTTTGACGCTGATTTGATTGTCCATAACCCCGATATCAGTCTTGCCGGCGGTGCTATTCGTGGTTGGGATCGCCGTAATGCCTATTATTATCAAATGATTTGTTCACTGGCCGAGCATTACGGTTTTGATCTTGAAGTGCCTTTTTCAGAGTTGCCTAAAGAAGCGCAAGAAGCTGTGCTTTATGGTAGCGGAAATGCGGCCATTGAATTTAAATTTATGTCCGGCACGGGGTCGGTTAAAACCAAGAAACATCGTTTTGAAGGTATTATTGCCAATATGGAGCGGCGTTACCTTGAGACCGATTCGCAGATGGTTCGTGACGAATTGGCAAAATATCGTTCCCATAAACCCTGTACTGTGTGCAATGGCGCACGTCTTAATGTCGCTGCACGACATGTCTTTATTGAAGAATTTCCGATTCATCAATTGACCCATTTACCGATTCGCAAATCGCTGGCCTTCTTTGAGACCTTATGTCTGCCAGGGCAGCGGGGCGAAATCTCGGTAAAAATCATTAAAGAAATTCAGGAACGACTGGAATTTTTGGTTAATGTCGGACTGGATTATCTAACGCTGGATCGCAGTGCCGACACACTCTCCGGCGGTGAAGCGCAGCGTATTCGTCTCGCCAGTCAAATTGGCGCAGGTTTGGTGGGCGTCATGTATGTGCTTGATGAACCGTCTATCGGTTTGCATCAGCGCGATAACCAGCGCTTGCTTAACACTTTGTTTCATCTGCGTGATTTGGGCAATACCGTCATCGTGGTTGAACATGACGAAGATGCCATTCGTGCGGCTCAGCACATTGTTGATATAGGCCCCGGCGCGGGCGTTCATGGGGGACGGATTATTGCCCAAGGTACACTGGATGATATTCTTAATAACGAAGATTCTTTAACAGGTCAATATTTGTCCGGAAAAGTGAGTATTGAAATTCCGGAATCATTAACGCCTCTCGATAAAGACAAGGTAATTACCATCCGTAATGCCTACGGAAATAATCTGAAAAATGTGGATATTTCCTTTCCGGTGGGCTTGCTGACTTGTGTGACCGGCGTTTCGGGTTCCGGTAAATCAACCTTGGTTAATGACACGTTATATGCCCATGCGGCACGGTTAATCAATCGTGCAGGGGTTATTCCCGCACCTTGTGATGCCATTGAAGGGTTGGAGCATTTTGATAAAGTGGTTGATATTGATCAAAGTCCGATAGGTCGAACGCCGCGTTCCAATCCGGCAACTTATACCGGTTTGTTTACGCCGATACGCGAGCTTTTTTCTGCGACCCATGAGGCACGCTCTCGCGGTTATACGGTCGGTCGTTTTAGTTTTAATGTTAAGGGCGGGCGCTGCGAAGCGTGTAAAGGGGATGGCGTTATCAAAGTTGAAATGCACTTTTTACCGGACATTTTTGTGCATTGTGATGCCTGCAACGGCAAACGTTATAACCGCGAGACGCTGGAAATACGTTATAAAGGCAAAACCATCCATCAAGTGTTGGAGATGACGGTAGAAGATGCGGCTGAATTTTTTAGTCCGGTGCCCACGTTAGCCAGAAAGTTACACACCCTAACCGAGGTCGGTTTGAGTTATATTACCTTGGGGCAAAATGCGACAACGCTGTCCGGCGGCGAAGCGCAACGCGTTAAACTGGCTAAAGAGCTGTCCAAACGCGATACCGGCAAGACCTTATATATTTTGGACGAGCCGACGACGGGACTGCATTTTCATGATATAAAACAATTGCTGGGTGTATTGCATACCTTGCGTGATCATGGCAATACCGTTATTGTTATCGAACATAACCTGGATGTGATTAAAACCGCCGACTGGCTGATAGATATGGGCCCGGAAGGTGGCGATGGTGGCGGTACCTTGGTTGCCGAAGGTTCACCGAAACAGGTTTCTGAAAATGCGGCTTCGTATACGGGGCATTATTTAAAGCGGTTTTGGCACCGGCCTGTTGGGTGGGTTTCTTGGCGCGGGCCTCATTGGCATGATGTTTGGGCACGGATTTGGCGGTGGACTCGGCGGCGGAATGTCGTTTTTTGGCCTCATGATCCAGATCGCATTGCTGTATTTTGCAATAAAGTTCGTGATCGGA
>CAIMDR010000698.1 GCA_903839795.1 uncultured Methylococcaceae bacterium
ACACCGTTCCTTTTGAAGAGGGGCAAACCATCATGGAAGCAGCGACAGTGGCCGGTGTTTATATTCCCCATTTATGTCATAACCCGGAATTTACCCCGCATGGTAGTTGTAAGTTGTGTAATGTAAAGGTGAATGGTCGTGTTTGTTCTGCCTGCACTTTTCCGGCAATGGAAGGTCAGGAGGTGCTTAATAACACCCAAGAATTAACCGATGACCGGCAACTTATTACCCAAATGTTGTTTGTGGAAGGTAATCATTTTTGTCCTTCCTGCGAAAAAACGGGTAACTGCCAATTACAGGCCGTTGCTTATCATTTGAATATGCTCGACAATCATTTTCCGCTTTTTTATCCCGCCCGAAAAGTCGACGCATCTCATGCCGAGGTTATGATTGATCATAATCGCTGCATTTTTTGTACCTTGTGCGTTCGGGCCAGCCAGCAAAAAGACGGTAAGGATGTGTTTGCCATCAGTGGGCGCGGCCTTAATAAGCATCTGCTTGTTAATGCACAAAGCGGTTTGTTAAAAGACACGGATATTGAGGCGACCGATCAGGCCGCGCACATTTGTCCAACCGGTGCGATTCTGATTAAGCACACGGCTTATCAAGTGCCGATTGGTGAACGTATTTACGATCATAAACAAATTGATCAAGTCAGTTTAGATTCGGAGAATCCTCAACATGGCAAATAAAATTAGAGTTGCAACCACATCGCTGGCCGGTTGTTTTGGTTGTCACATGTCTTTTCTTGATATTGATGAGCGCATGTTGCAGTTGGTGGAACACGTTGAATTTGACCGTTCACCCATTACCGACATTGAACACTGCACAAACTGCGACATCGGTTTGATTGAAGGAGGCGTGTGTAATTCAGAAAACGTGCATGTGTTGCGTGAGTTTAGAAAAAACTGCAAAATTCTGGTGGCGGTCGGTGCATGCGCCATTAACGGCGGTTTGCCAGCCATGCGCAATTTTATTCCTCTGGAAGAATGCCTGAATGAAGCCTATTTGGACGGCATTGGTGTTGAGAATCCGCAAATACCCAGTGATCCGGAACTGCCCTTATTGTTGGATAAAGTGCGTCCGATTCATGAGGTCGTAAAAATTGATTATTTTTTACCTGGTTGCCCACCCTCGGCAGATGTATTTTGGAAGTTTTTGACCGATTTAATAGAAGGACGCGAGCCTTCGTTGCCTTATGAATTGGTGCATTATGATTAAAATTACAAAGCAGTAAGAAAAGCGCATAGCCACTTTACGTGAGCTTTTGAATTGAAGGGGAAATATGAAAACAAAAGAACTGATTGCTGAAGCTGTTTCCTTGCCTGTGGAAGAGCGGGCTTTGCTTGTGGACTCTTTGCTTAGAAGTTTAAACACGCCTGAACCTGCTATTGATAAGAAATGGATCTCAGTTGCGCAAGAACGCCTTCAACAATTAAGAGCGGGCAAGGTAACAGGACAACCGGCGAATGAGGTGTTTAAAAAAATAGCGGCCAGATTCCAGCAATGAATGTTTTGTTTCATCCTGATGCGGAACTGGAATTAAATGCAGCCATTGATTATTACGAAGCCATAGAAAATGGATTGGGTTACGATTTTTCACTGGAGATTATCTCTGCTATCGGCAGGGTTATTGATTTTCCAAAAGCATGGTTGATCATTGAAGGCGACATTAGAAGAGCTTTGGTAAAAAGATTTCCGTACGGTATTTTATATGCTGAAGATCAAGGTCTCATCTATATTATTGCTGTCATGCACCTTCACCGCGACCCCGAGTATTGGAAGCATAGGATTTAGGCTTTTTATTAGTTTCAAGCGATTAGGCCAGGCTGGAGCTTTGAGGAAATAGGGCTACTACCAATGCTGGTCGGGGTTTATAACCCCGACTGAAACGTTTGAAGGGTTCAATAGCTTTCAAAACGTAAGTAACGGGGTTGCAAACCCCGTCACGCTTGAGAAGCTGTGGGAACGGTATAATCAGTACAATTTGACCAAACAGACTATGACAGAATTAATTTTGGAATCAGTAATCCAGTGCCCTGAATGTGGCTTTAAAAAACAAGAGCCCATGCCAACGGATGCTTGCCTGTATTTTTACCAATGCACCCATTGTCAGGTATTATTAAAACCGAAACCGGGTGATTGTTGTGTTTTTTGTTCTTATGGAACCGTCCCTTGTCCGCCGATACAAGCCGGGCAGTCTTGTTGTTCCAACTAACTTTAGAGAATTATTATGTACCAACATTTAGAAACAGCCAAAAATACAGAAAATTTGAAGCGCGTAGTCGTTGATCCAGTCTCTCGGGTCGAAGGACACGGCAAGGTCACCTTGTTATTGGATGCTGATAATAAAGTCCAGCAAGCCCGATTGCATATTGTTGAGTTTAGGGGCTTTGAGCGCTTTATACAAGGCCGCCCTTATTGGGAGTTGCCGGTTTTAGTACAGCGTTTATGCGGAATTTGTCCCGTAAGCCATCATTTAGCTGCCGCCAAAGCCATAGACCAGTTGGTCGGTATTGATCCGGAAAATCTTCCTGTATCCGCCGATAAACTGAGACGCTTGCTGCATTTTGGACAAGTGTTTCAATCCCACGTACTGCATTTTTTTCATTTATCCAGTCCTGATTTATTGTTTGGCTTTGAAAGCGATATTAGCAAACGTTCTATTGTTGCCGTGCTGGGTGCCTATCCCGACCTGGGTGTACAAGGCGTAAAGATGCGTAAATACGGACAGGAAGTAATACGCATGGTATCCGGTAAACGGGTTCACGGCACTTGTGCAATTCCTGGCGGCATGAATAAGTCATTAAGCAAAGCAGAGCGTGATTACTTGCTGGAAGATATCGATCAAATGATCGAATGGTCGGCCGCGTCCGTTGCGCTGATTAAAAAAGTGCATTGCTCCAACCTGCCTTATTACGATGACTTTGCCACCATACGCTCTAATTATCTGGGCTTAACCAAGCCCGATGGAGCCTTGGAGCTTTATCATGGCGGCATTCGCGCGAAAAATGCCAACGGCGAAACGATTATGGATCATGTCGATTATTGTCAATATAATGACTATATCCATGAAGAAGTGCGTTCATGGACTTACATGAAATTTCCTTATCTGTTATCCCTGGGGCAGGAAAACGGTTGGTATCGTGTAGGGCCGCTGGCTCGCGTTAATAACTGTGATTCCATTAACACGCCGTTAGCGGAAGCCGCCCGGGTAGAATTTAAAGCACACAGTAACGAAGCGATGGTTCATAGCACACTGGCGTTTCATTGGGCGCGTTTGATTGAAAC
>CAIMDR010000699.1 GCA_903839795.1 uncultured Methylococcaceae bacterium
ACCACGGTCTACGGTATCGTGTTCGACTAACTGGTCAAAATCACGTTTTTCAGGAAATTTAAAACTCAACCAGTCAGCGACTATATCGTTATCTTCTTGAGCGACAAAGCTCCAACGTTGCACAACCTCCATTAAGCCGCTGACAAATTCAGCCGCATCCGCTGTATTAATAATATCGCTGAATTCAGTTGCCGCCAGTTCATGGACTGCTAGTTTTGCACGTAACGCCGTAACTTGTTCATCCGCATTTTCGTAAGCGCTGGCTTTACCTTTGGCAAGCAGTTTGTAATGACTGGATAATAAGCCAATCACTGCACCGACACGCGCAACTCGGTGCTCAGGATCATCATCTTGATTGGCTTCCGGAAAACCAGCCTCAATCAACAAATCGAAACGATTCAGGATAGAAGAAATAGCCCAATCACTGGTATCTTGGCCTTTAAAAACAACAGCCAGCTTCTCTACCACTTCATTTTTATAGGTAAAAATGGTGTCAATTTCATCCTTTATTTTGACGCTTTGCACTTGATGTTGCTCAGACACATTGAACAACTTGGCGACAAACTGACCGACATAAGGCCCCATGTTTACCAGCAACTCAGAAATCTCCTCCGGCTTCAGCCCTTCCCCCTGGTTTTGGCGATAAGCGGCAAACTTAGTGTAGAGCTCAACATCATGATTTTTAATCGATCCATCAAACACATCCAGTAAATCTTTTAGACGGTTGGCATCGTATAAATCGGCGTAAGAGAAACTGGGGATTCCAAGAGTTAAAGTATGTTGTTCCATAAGGCTTATGTTTGATTAACTTACATCAGTGCAAAGAAGTCACTAAAAACAGGACTACTTAAACAACTAGGGTTACTGAAAGGGATTATTTAATGGTATATTTTAAGTAAATATGACTAATTTATCCACAGATAATGTTTGCAAGGCAATTACCGCAAGCATCTGTAGTTCTTGAGGTTCTGTTCAGAATGTGATTTTGAGTATTTAGTGGCGTGTAACTGGAGCACCGGTAAGGAGAATTAGGGACTTGAAGGATTGGTAATATATTAATTCCGCGTATGCGGCTCATTTCATTGGACAGGGCAAAATACAAAAAGCGTCACAGCGCATTAACGGAAATGTACTGAAATTTCCGAAATAACCTAATCTTGAAAACGAACGAAACGTGACGGGATAAATACCCCGCCACGCCTGAACCTTGCATCTAAATTAATCCGCCTGCCGTCTTAAAAACGCCGGGATATCCAGATAATCGAGATCTATCTCTTTTTTGGCTTGAGCACCAAAACGGGTTTCCCTGTTTTCATGTGTGCCGCCTTTACGCATAACGGTTGGTTTATCCAATTCATCATAATTAGCGTTACTGGTCATCTGTTTCTGCATCATTTTAACCGGCGCTTTAACCGCCATAGGAGGCGCCCCCATGCCGGTAGCGACCACGGTAACTTTGATTTCATCACCCAAAGATGTATCAATAGCCATACCGATTTTGATAATGGCATCTTCTGAAGCGAATTCATGAACGATATTGCCAACTTCATTAAACTCGGCAACGCCCATATCAGCCGCAGAAATATTAACCAGAATTCCGCGTGCGCCTTGCAAGTTGATATCTTCAAGCAATGGACAGGCGATGGCTTTTTCAGCCGCTTCCCGCGCACGATGTTCGCCTGTTGCCGAACCCATACCCATAATAGCCGCCCCCATTCCAGACATAACGGTTCTGACGTCAGCAAAATCAACGTTAATCATACCAGGATGAACAATCAGCTCGGTAATACCTTGAACAGCATCCAGCAATACATCATTAGCTGCTTTAAACGCATTCATCAAGGATACGTTATTACCCAGCACCGGCAATAATTTCTGATTAGGAATAGTGATTAATGAGTCTACGTATTTTTCCAGCTCTATAATGCCCTGCTCTGCAACCGCCTGTTTCTTTTTACCTTCAAACAGAAAGGGCTTGGTCACTACAGCAACCGTTAAGATACCCATTTCTCTTGCGATTTGTGCAATAACAGGAATGGCGCCTGTACCTGTACCACCGCCCATGCCGGCAGTCAGGAAAACCATATCTGCGCCCTGTAAAACTTCTTTGATACGGTCTTTATTTTCTTCTGCGGCATGTTTGCCAATTTCGGGATTGGTACCGGCACCCAAGCCTTTGGTTAATTCAACGCCTAACTGGATTACCGTATCAACCGTTAGTTTTCTTAACGCCTGCGCATCGGTATTTGCGCAAATAAATTCAACCCCTTCAATATGACAGCCCACCATGTGATTGACTGCATTGCCACCACCACCGCCGACACCAATAACCTTGATGACGGCAGTTTCACTATACGTATCAACCAATTCATATTTCACGACACTACCCCTTAAATAAACAAAACTATTAAAAATTACCCTGAAACCAGTTTTTCATTTTTGAAAACCAACCCAAACCATCAGAATCACTGCTTCTTCCCAAGTTCTGATGGTCTTTTCCATACATTAATAATCCGACTCCTGTAGAGTGAATGGGATTTCTCACCACTTCTGTTAAGCCGGTCACATTTTGTGGGCCACCCATTCGAACCGGCATGTGAAAAATCTCCTCTGCCAGTTCGATGAGTCCCATTACTTTTGAACTGCCACCGGTCAGTACGATCCCGGCGGCAATTAATTCTTCATTGCCACTGCGTCTAAGCTCAGACTGAACCAGCAGCATCAACTCTTCATAACGAGGCTCAATAATCTCAGCCAAATTTTGCATTGAAATTTTGCGGGGCGCCCTGTCCCCAATGCTGGGCACTTCAATAATGCCATCGACATTTGCCAATTGCGTTAATGCACAGGCATATTTTCGTTTGATATCTTCTGCATTTATTGTTGGCGTGCGTAATGCGACTGCAATATCGTTAGTCACCTGATCTCCGGCTATCGGTATAACAGCGGTATGCTTAATGGCACCTTCAACGAAAATGGCAATATCCGTTGTGCCTCCGCCAATATCAATTAAACAAACGCCTAATTCTTTTTCATCCTCTGTGAGCACAGAATTACAAGATGCCAACTGTTCAAGTACAATATCCTCAACCTCTAGCCCACAACGACGAATACATTTAATAATGTTCTGGGATGCGCTAACGCTACCCGTAACCATGTGTACTTTGGCTTCCAGACGAATACCTGACATTCCGATGGGCTCTTTAATCCCGTCCTGGAGATCAATGACAAACTCTTGCGGCAAAATATGTAAAATTTTCTGGTCGGCCGGAATAGCAACTGCGCGAGCAGAATCAATCACTCTGTCGATATCGTATTGCGTGACTTCTTTATCCTTGATTGCCACAATCCCATGAGAATTAAGGCTTCTGATATGACTCCCTGCAATACCTGCAAAAACCGACTTAATCTGGCATCCTGCCATAAGCTCAGCTTCTTCAATGGCTTTCTGTATAGACTGAACCGTTGACTCCAGATTAACTACAACGCCTTTTTTAAGTCCGCGCGATGGCGTAGTGCCTATGCCTATTATTTCTATATTGCCATCACTGGTGAGCTCACCAACAATAGCCGCGACTTTTGATGTTCCAATGTCCAAACCGACTATTAAATTACGCTCTGTTTTTTTTGCCATTTTATCTACTCTATATCGCCTTTACGTATGCTGGTTTATTCATTAGGGGGTGGTTGCAATGGCATGCCAATCAATCTCGGGGACTCCGGGCTTCCATGAGACGGCATAGCCATTGGGGTATCTCAAATCAACGACTGCTATTTGCTCAACCTGCTCTTGTTTTAATACGGTTAACGTTTTTAAAAAACGTTGTAATTTTTTTAATTGTTCATTGCGTCCCAACAATATTTCCAGACCCGTTGCCAACTTTATTTTCCATGCCCATCGGTCATTAACACTAAACTCTGCCAATTCCATGGACTGATCTGCCAAGGCCGTTTTAATGCCCTTCATTATTTCCAGCACTCTGACTTGCTGCGACTCTGGCCCGGTCACAGTTGTCATGCTCTGAAACTGGTCTGTATTCTTGGGTGTAAATATCACACCCTGCTCAGTAATCAGGCTGTTTTTACCCCACCGTGCGTAGGGCTTTTTTTCGCTTACCTTTATGTCAATCGCATCAGGCCAAATGCGCTTAACTGCCACGGTATCTACCCAAGGCAATGTGGCAACCGCTGCATGTATCGCCTGCATGTCCACATCAAAAAAACCGGTTAATACCAATGGCTGTAACACAGCCTGTACCTCGTTTTTACTAAGATATTGAAAAACGCCTTCCGTTCGCACGTACTTAAGAGGCATGGAAACGCTTTTAATGGGTAACGACCTGAGATGCCACTTCGTGACTGCTTCATACCCGACTATTCCAACCAGACCCAATAACAGTAATCCGATCACCCCGATTTTAATGCCTATATTGCTCATTACCCTAGACTGGTTTCCAACACTCGCCAGACCAATTCTTCAAAATCAATACCCGCTTGTTTAGCCGCCATCGGCACCAGACTATGATCTGTCATGCCAGGCACGGTATTAATTTCAATCAGTTGATACTGTCCGGAATCGTCAATAAACACATCAACTCTTGCCCATCCCTTTGCGCCCACCACTTTACTAGCAGTTACCGCCAGGTTTCTCAAAAACAACTCCTGCTCTTGATCCAAGCCACAAGGACAGTGATATTGGGTGGTCGTCGCATTATATTTTGCTTCGTAATCATAAAAGGTATGGGGCGATTCCAAACGAATAACCGGCAAAGCCTCGTCATTTAACACCGCAACCGTATATTCCTTACCCGTAACCCAGCTTTCCGCATACACATCACAACGGTATTCCAAGGCGACTTGTAGTGCTTTGTACAACTCGTCCCGTGAGTTGGCCTTGCTCATGCCTATACTGGAACCCTCTTGGGCTGGCTTGACAATAACCGGAAATCCCAGTTTTTCAATACAGGCCTCCAAATCATTTTCATCTTGCAATAAACACCACGTGGGCGTTACCAAGCCGTATCCTTGCCAGCATAATTTGGTTCTGAGTTTGTCCATTGTTAGTGCTGATGCCATCACGCCGCTGCCGGTATAAGGAATACCCATTACCTGCAAAACACCCTGAAGCACTCCGTCTTCACCACCACGGCCATGAATAATATTAAATACCCGATCCACTTTTATTCCTGCCAAGGCATTGATGGGGCTATCCGTTACGTCAATAGCAACAGCATCCACACCTTTACGTTTTAAGGCGTCATAAACGGCTTTACCACTTCTTAAAGAAACCGCTCTTTCTGCAGCCGATCCCCCCATTAATACGGCAACACGCCCAAATTTTTCCGGATTAGACGTGTCAGTTCGCATTATTTCAACTTCACCTACCATACAAACCTCAGTCAGCAATTCCACGCCTTGATGCTCCTTTACTTTATCTTGAACAAAGTAAATTAAGTCTTCTATATCAGCCGCAGAGGCATTACCCGTATTTACAATAAAATTGGCGTGTTTTTCCGATACCTTGGCACCACCAATCGCAACCCCTTTCAATCCTGTCAGCTCTATTAATCTTGCCGCGTAATCACCTTCCGGATTTCTAAATACCGATCCGCAACTCGGTTGGTTAGTTGGCTGTGTTTTTGCCCGCGCTTCCAAAAAACCTTTTATTTTTTGCTGACTGGCCACGGTATCACCTTGCGGCAATTCTAACCGACAACTCAGAAACCATTCGTTTTCAAACCCTTTCACAGAGCGGTAACCCACTTTAAAATCATCGGGATATCGAAGCGCTATGTTGCCCGACAGATCAATCATTTCTACCTGTTTAACAATTCCCCAAGTAACGCCACCGAAGGCACCCGCATTCATTTTTAATGCGCCCCCCATGGTTCCGGGTATACCGGCCAAAAACTCGGCCCCCATCAAACCTTGTTCAGCACAAAAACGGGCCACATGCGCACAAGGAACACCCACTTCAACATAAACCGAGCCATCTTCGGCACGCTTCATTTCTTTCAAGCGTCCTTTGGTATTAATAACCGTGCCGCGGATTCCGCCATCCCTGACTAATAAATTACTGCCTAACCCCATAAAGAACACCGGTTCTGAGGCAGGTAACGTCGTTAGAAATTCACACAAATCCCGCTTATCAAACGGAATATAAAGCCGATCAGCCGGCCCACCTACGCGCCAACTGGTATATTTAGCCAGTTTTTCGTTGCTTAATAGTCGTCCTTTCATATCAAACGGGTCAGTGGTGACAACGTCCGACACTCAAGTGCTTCCGTTAGCAATTCGGGTAATTGGGTAGCAATTTGCCCAACATTCCCGGCTCCCATTGTCAAAATAACATCATTTGGCCTGACGATGCCCGCCAAAATTGTTGGCAATTCTTGCCAGTCATCAACAAATACCGGATCAACTTGAGCACGCATTCGAATAGCTCGGCTTAATGCCCTACCGTCTGCGCCTGCAATTTCTGCTTCGCCTGCTGAATAAACATCCATCAGAATCAGCACGTCAACGGTCGACAGTACCTGTACAAAATCTTCAAATAAATCGCGGGTCCGCGTATATCTATGCGGCTGAAAAATAATCACTGAACGTCTGTCAGGCCAAGCTTGACGTAAAGCCTCCAGAGTTGCGGCAATTTCTCGGGGATGATGTCCGTAATCATCAACCAGGGTTAGCTTGCCGCCATCAATGGTCAAGTCTCCCTGAACCTGAAAACGTCTGCCAACCCCCTTAAATGCGCCCAGACTTTTAACGATAGATTCATCAGCAACCGCCAGTCGGGTTGCTACAGCAATAGCGGCCAAGGAATTAAGCATGTTATGCCAACCCGGCATATTTAACGTCACCTGCAACAGTGGATAATCCCCTCGGCGAATAACACTAAACGCTGTGAGCATACCGTCCTGCTTAATATCTACCGCACGAATATCGGCGTCTTCATGAACGCCATAAGTAATGACCGGCTTGGATAACTGCGGCAAAATTTCTCTTACGCCTTCGTCATCGAGACACATCACCGCCAATCCATAAAAAGGCAAATGATGTAAAAACTCTACAAACGTATCTTTTAAACGCTGATAACTGTTCTGGTAAGTTTCCATGTGGTCTTGGTCTATATTGGTGACCACTGCCATCATGGGCTGGAGGTATAAAAATGACGCATCACTCTCATCCGCTTCAGCCACCAAATAATTCCCTAAACCCAGCTTGGCATTAGTGCCTGCACTATTTAAACGACCGCCAATAACAAACGTAGGATCCAATCCGCCTTCCGCCAAAATACTGGCTGTTAAACTCGTTGTTGTGGTTTTTCCATGCGTTCCAGCGACGGCAATACCAAAGCGAAAGCGCATCAACTCAGCCAGCATTTCGGCACGGGGAATAACCGGAGTTCTATTAAGATAGGCTTGGTCAATTTCTTCATTACTACGATCGATGGCCTTTGACGCAACGACCACATCCGCTTTCGTAACATTTTCCCGCTTATGTCCAATAG
>CAIMDR010000700.1 GCA_903839795.1 uncultured Methylococcaceae bacterium
GGAAAATTCATTACATTGGGTGCTGGATGTGACTTTTAGAGAAGATGAATCGCGCATTCGTAAGGGTTACGCACCAGAAAACTTTAATATTTTCCGTCAACTCGGCATCAATATGCTAAAAAAGGAACCGTCTAAAATGATCATTAAGAAAAAACGCTTTGAAGCCGCGTTGAACGATAAATTCAGGGAGAACGTGGTTTTCCTGGGATGAAATTTATATGCTGTTGCCCTGGCGTAGCGTCAGCGAAGCTCCGCTGGATTGATACTTGGGATGGAAGATGCACTGGCTTGATTAGTTCATGCCGTACATAGAGATATTTTTAACCAGCGATTATCTGAAAAAAATGCTGTCGTTGACTTAATGGCAACCACTATAAAAACGATTGAAGGTAGGCTTTTTGTCTTGGGTAAACCAGCACGTGATGTCGATTTGAAATCACCCGTTTTAATTATCGAAAATAAAAAGTCAATGCAAAAGAAATACGGCAGGTGCAAATAGCTTGCACCTGTCGATATAGACGGGCAGTTATCTGCCCGGCTACTGTCTTGATTATTTCTTTTTAGCGTTATTACGTTCGTTAACTTCTTTGATAACTTCTTCTGCTACGTTTTTAGGACATGGCATATAGTGCGAGAACTCCATAGAGAACTGACCGCGACCAGAAGTCATGGTGCGCAAGTCACCAATATAGCCGAACATTTCGCTCAACGGTACATCTGATTTGATACGCACGCCACTTACACCGGCATCTTGAGATTTAATCATGCCACGGCGACGGTTAAGGTCACCAATAACATCACCCACATGATCCGATGGCGTAAAAGTATCTACCGCCATGATTGGCTCAATCAATTGTGGGCTGGCTTTTGGAATTGACTGACGGAAAGCCGCTTTCGCAGCAATTTCAAAGGCAATTGCCGAAGAGTCAACCGCATGGAAAGCACCATCCGTTAAGATAACTTTAAAGTCCAAACAAGGGAAGCCGGCCAAAACACCTTTATCCAACATGCTTTTAAAGCCTTTTTCAACAGCTGGCCAGTATTCGCGTGGTACATTACCACCCGTAACCGCTGATTGAAACACAAAGCCAGAACCGGGTTCACCGGGTTCAATAATGTAGTTGATCTTGCCGTATTGGCCTGAACCACCTGATTGCTTTTTGTGGGTATATTCGTCTTCAACCGCTTTGGTAATGGTTTCGCGATACGCCACTTGAGGTTTACCAACAACAACATCAACGCCGTGGGTACGTCTTAAGATATCAACTTTAATGTCAAGATGTAACTCGCCCATACCTTTAAGAATGGTTTCACCACTGTCTTCGTCAGTTTCAACGTGGAAAGAAGGATCTTCCTGAATCATTTTACCCAGTGCAATACCCATTTTTTCAGAAGCGGCTTTATCTTTTGGTGAGATAGCCAGTGAAATAACAGGATCAGGGAAAACCATCGGCTCCAGAGTTGCAGGGAATTTTGGATCGCACAAGGTGTGACCGGTTTGCACATTCTTCATACCCAGAACAGCAACAATATCACCGGCTTGTGCAGATTCAAGCTCAGCACGAACATCGGCATGCATTTCAACGATACGACCAATACGCTCGGTTTTACCGGTAAACGTATTCAATACTGACGTACCTTTTTCCAACTTGCCGGAATAGATACGCAAGAAGGTCAACGCGCCAAAACGGTCATCCATGATTTTAAATGCCAAGGCACGTAACGGTTTATCCGCATCAACGATAGCAAATGTACCTGTTGGGTTACCTTCAAGATCGACTTCTGGCTGTGGTTTAACTTCTGTTGGTGAAGGCAAATAATCAATAACGCCGTCAAGAACCAACTGTACACCTTTGTTTTTGAAAGATGAACCGCAGAAAGTCGGGAAGAAATCAAGATTAATAGTACCTTTACGGATACAACGCTTAATGGTTTCAACGTCTGGCGTTTCGCCTTCAAGATAGGTTTCCATGACATCGTCAAATTGATCAGCGACTTGGTCTATCAATTTTTCACGCCATTCTTGTGTCAACTCTACCATATCGGCAGGAATATCTTGAATGGTGTAATTCATCGGGTCACCCGAGTTATCCCAAACCCATGCTTTCTCGGTTAATAAATCAACAACTCCCGAGAACTCATCTTCTGTACCGATTGGCAAGGTCATTACAACAGGCACTGCACCTAAAACTTCTTCAACCTGTTTAACTACACGGTAGAAGTCTGCGCCAATACGATCCAGCTTGTTAATATAGATAACCCGCGCAACTTCAGAGTCATTCGCATAACGCCAGTTGGTTTCTGATTGGGGTTCTACACCGCCTGATCCACAGAAAACGCCGATACCACCGTCCAGTACTTTAAGAGAGCGATAAACTTCGATAGTAAAATCAACGTGACCCGGGGTGTCGATAATATTAAAACGGTAATCTTTCCAGAAACAAGTGGTTGCCGCTGACTGAATGGTAATGCCACGTTCACGTTCTTGATCCATAAAGTCGGTGGTGGTTTCGCCATCGTGCACTTCACCGATTTTGTGAATTTTACCGGTCAATTTTAAAATTCGCTCGGTAGTGGTTGTTTTACCAGCATCAACGTGTGCGAAGATACCAATATTTCTGTAATGCGCTAAATCTGTCATGTTTTTACTCTAAAGTTGGGCATAAAAAACTTTTTTGGTGACCACTCTTGAGCATCAACTCAGGAGGGTTCGTACTGGGGCATTGTGACAACATACCGTAAACTACAGTCATTATAACCTATGACCGTAGCGGCAAGGCATGGATGAAACGTGTCGAATACTTGCAGGTAACTCAAGCCAAGTGAGGTGGCACTTTAAAAGTCACCATTGCCGCTCACACTCGTCCAGCTTTGAAAGCCGACTATTTTAACCTAGAAACGGGGGAAAGATACAGGAAAACCCAAGTCTTATATTAGGAGGCTATAGAAAAGGGTGGAAATTTTGTTTTTAGTGGTGTTTTTGCCGGCAAATAAGAACAATTTACTGGTCTATACACAAATCCTGTGGATAACTCTGTGCATTAACTGTTATATACCGCTCTTAACACGCGTTTTTAATACATTCTTGTTAGATTGTACAAAAAATAGACAATCTATTATTCCTGGTTAGTCGCTGTTATTTATGTCATTTCAAGAAATTTTTATGCTTTGAATAAAAGCCGCGCCAAGTCATTGATTTTTTCTATAGGCAAAAAAACTTCCCGCTTAACACTTGACAAACCTGATGATGCTATAAACCCGCCAAGTTTGCCTCCGTTTTTTTATGCCGTCAAAAGCATCTCTGTACAAATGCTATTTAACAAAAACACAAGTTATTTTTTCATGGCGGCTTTCGTATAAACAAGAAAAATACTGATTGATGGTTTAAAACAAGCTATTCAGAAGTTACCCACAGAGCCTGTGGATAACTCTGTGTATAAATTGTTATATCCAGCTCTTAAGTACAGTTTTTATTACAGTTTTGTTAAATCGTATAAAAACACGACAATCTAACAGTTATTTCTAAATATCAATAACTTACCGGGCTCTACAATAATATTTCATGCTTCTTTAGCCGCACGGTAAAAATTGGTTTTAAAATGCCGGTAGGCACAAATTCACGCAGCCATTGCCTAAAACTCAATGAAGGGTAAGTATTTACCTCCTCCTTTAAAAAAAGGAAAGAGAGCTACCAACTTAAGCCTGTACAGATAACTTTCTGGGAACGCCGAGCCCCGGCTCGGCAGGGGATTAGTCAAGCCGAATTACTGACTACGCCCAGATGGGGCTCAGCGCTCCCGGAATCAATAGGCCAGTTTTTTTATCTGTCCAGCTTTAAATTGGTAGCCGGAGAGAGCAAATATCAGGACAGAGGAGGATTTATTTAACAAATCTCCCCTAACTCCTCTTTTTCAAAGAGGGGGACTGAATAGTTAAAAAGAAGGCTACCAACTAAGACGGGGCAGTTTTAGGTTAAGCCGCTCATCCTTCGACAGGCTCTCAAGAAACAGTTTTTTACTGCATTTAAAATCAATGACTTGCAAGGATATAAAAAAAACAGGAAATTGCTTTAAACAGTGCCTGTTTCTTGGTAACGCCTTGCCCCGATAAGGGGCTTACCTTGCTCAGGACGAACGGTTAAGTCTCGACTATGTTCCGCGTTAAGTTGGTAGCCAAAAAAAAAGACCAGGAAATTTTTACAAACGGCCAAGCCAGACATTAATCTTTCTGTCGGCCTAAATTAGGTAGTGACTGGCACGTAACTCCGACTACAAAACTACCTTCTTCGGGCATTATGACTTTTAGGCTCTGGTTTGGTTTTTGTCATTTCCGGTTCGTTTCTTTCCAAACCGGCAAATTCAAATAACAAATCCAGTTCTTTATCCGTCAGTTCATAAAACGTACACGCTTTTAGACGCTCTGGTAAAACCACCGGCCCATAGCGAACCCGCATTAAGCGGCTAACGATAACTTCCTGCGATTCCCATAAACGCCTGACCAGTCGGTTACGGCCTTCGCTAACGATAACGTGATACCATTTATTGGCACCCTCACCCCCGAAAAATCGAATCGCATCAAATTTGGCTGTACCATCCTCAAGCTCTACACCTTGCTTGAGTTTTTCCAGCGTTGCCTCCGCAACATCACCTAATATACGCACCGCGTATTCACGTTCAACTTGAGTGGACGGGTGCATTAATTTATTGGCGAGTTCGCCATTATTGGTAACCAATAATAAACCCGAGGTATTAATATCCAGCCTGCCGACCGAGATCCAGCGAGCGGTAGTCAGGGTTGGCAATTGCGTAAACACCACCGGACGACCTTCAGGGTCGCGGCGTGTTACCACTTCTCCCGTTGGTTTGTGATAAAGCAATACCCTGGTGGGTTGTACTGCAAATTTTTCCCAATGCACTACCCGCTCATTGAGCTGCAAATAATCACGTGCTTTTAAACGATCACCCAGCTTGGCAGGCTCACCATTTAGTTTTAGTCGCCCTTCTGCTATCCAGCGCTCAATTTCTCGCCTTGAACCCACGCCGCCACGCGCCAGCACTTTTTGAATGCGCTCGCCTTCCTCCGGCTGATTTTTGACCGCTTTTTTTACGACCCTGACTTCATCAGGCTGTTTCGGTGAAGAACTGGCCGGTTTGTAACCCCCTTCTTTCTGCGTATTTCTGTCCTTATTTTTACGCTGTTGTTTGGGTGACCTTTTTATCGTCGGCGATTTGCCCGGCTGCTTCGATGAATCGTTGGTTGGTTTCTTGCTTTTCACTCGTTACCTGCATAAGTTGTTGCGTACACTCTATCGGCTCATCAAGATGCTTTATATCCTGCAAAGTCGGTAGTTGATTTAATGATGTAATATTAAAATAATCCAAAAATTGTTTGGTCGTACCATATAAGCCAGGTCGGCCGGGCGCTTCCTTAAGCGCCACCACCCGCACCCACTCACGCTCAAGTAAGGTCTGAATAATACTTGAACTGACACTGACACCACGAATATCTTCAATATCAGCGCGTGTTACCGGTTGTCTGTAAGCAATAATTGCCAACGTTTCCAATAACGCGCGTGAATATTTTGGCGGTTTTTCTTCCAATAAACGTGATACCCAGTGCGATAAATCCTGCTTGACTTGAAATCGATAGCCACTCGCTACCTGCTTTAATTCAATCGGATGAGATCGGTAATCTTCAATAATCGTCTCTATTGCCGCTTGTACATCCTGTAGTTCGGGTTGTTCCAACTCCGGAAAAACCTGCTGTATCTGTTTAGCGGTCATCGGACGCTTGGCCACAAACAAAATAGCCTCAACTATGCGCTTTATTTTCAAATTAATTTCAAGGTGTTCAGTGATTGGAGTGGATGCGTTCATGGTTACTGCTTTTAACGGTTCCCTCCGCTTTCTAAACTTGCCGAAGGGACGCAGTCTGATCGGCGCCAACACTTTCTCTTCGATAGGGCTCGGCGATGCAAAGTCGAAGTTTTCATGAGGTACAGCCTGTGTTAAATCAACAAGCGTTGGTTGCTCCCGTCGTTTAGTAACCTTCTTCTTCGGCGGCGGTGGCGAAACCACTGACGCTTCTGACCCGGATTTCGGTAAAGGATTCGGACTGGCTGATGTCGATGAGCCCTTCTTTGCCAAGTTCGAGGATGGCCAGAAACGAGACAACGACGCCGGATCGTCCTTCTTTTCGGATAAATAATTGCGAGAAAAGGAGACTATCTTTTCCTTTAAGGTTTGCCAAAATGGTTGCCATTCGTTCACGGACAGATAAAGCTTCTTTGGTAATTTGGTGGTGACTAAGTTGGTCAACGCGTTTAAGGACATCCTGAAATGCCAACAGCATATCTTTTAACTGAATATCCGGTAACTGCTGCGCAACGTCTAATGCTGATATATCGACATCTACGGCAAATATATCACGTTCAAGCCTCGGTAAAAAATCGATCTCTTCAGCGACGGCCTTAATACATTCATATTCCTGTAATCTGCGAATTAACGTGGCCCGTGGATCTTCCTCGTCATCTTCTTGCTCAGACTGTCTGGGCAGCAGCATTCTTGATTTTATTTCTGCCAATAGTGCGGCCATAACCAGATATTCCGCTGCCAATTCAAGATTGAGTTCACCCATCAATTGAATATAGCTGATGTATTGATGCGTAATCTGGGCGATTGGAATATTAACAATATCCAGATTCTGCCTTCTAATCAAATATAATAACAGATCCAGCGGCCCTTCAAACAAATCAAGAAACACTTCCAGTGCATCCGGAGGAATATAAAGATCATCCGGTAATTGACTAAAAGGTGCGCCGTTGACGATGGCAAAAGCTGGCGTTGTTTCCGTAACAACAGCCGTTTCGCTAGCGGTCATTTGGTAGTGACTGATAACAGGTTAATTCGGCCAATTGGGCTACCCACTTAAGGCGGGACAATTTAAAGTTAAGCCGTTCGTGGTGAGCCTTTCGAACCATGAACGACCCTTCGACAAGCTCAGGGCGAACGGTTAAAACTTGCTGCTTGTCCCGCCTAAAGTGGGTAGCAGCCAATTGCGCCTGCATCCACTGAATCGCAAACTTATTAGAATGCCCACTCTCAACCATCAGAATTTTAAAAAAATCACAAACCCGCAATTGAAAAAAACACTTTCTGGAAAAAAAACAAAGGGTATTCCAAAATCAAATTCAAAATTTTAGTGTAGAGCAGCACGATTAAAATAATAAAGCCAAACCGTTCCAAACGATTATATTGCCAGGCCCAGTAATTCGGTAAAATACCGGTCAAAATGCGACTGCCATCCAGCGGTGGAATGGGTAACAAGTTAATCAATGCCAACACCAGATTAATTGAAATACCGGCAACGCCTGAATAAATCAACGGATGTGAAATTGCTTCAGTGCCTGCACCGATAGTAACACCCAAGCGGGCCACCAAGGCCCAGGCGAATGCCATTAATATATTTGAAACCGGCCCTGCCAATGCCACTATGGCCATATCTTGCAAGGGATTTTTAAAATTTCGGGGATCAACAGGAACCGGTTTGGCCCAGCCAAAAATAAAACCCGTACCTGTGATGAGTAACAGTCCGGGAAGAATAATAGTACCAAATAAATCGATGTGTTTAAGCGGATTCAAGGTCAACCGACCCAAGCTGGAGGCGGTATTATCACCGTATTTTTTGGCTACCCAGCCATGCGCCACTTCATGTACGGTAATCGCAAAAATCACCGGCAATATCCAAACCACTATGCGCTGAATTAAGGTTAATTGATCCATTAAATTATATATCCCTTTATTAACTTAACATGGGGGCAAGACCTTTGCCCTGTCTGATAATCTCTGCACCATTACTGGAGAATTCAATCATGGTTGTCTCCCCACCTTCAATAATACCGGCATCAATAATCAAATCCAGCTCATTTTCAAGCTTGTCTCTGATCTCGTAAGGATCGGTCATGACCTCACTCTCGCCAGGTAATATCAGCGTTGAACTAAACAACGCTTCACCCAATTCCTGAAGTAATAATTGCGCAACAGCATGATCGGGAATACGTACGCCGATAGTTTTTTTCTTGGGATGTTGCAGTCGGCGCGGCACTTCACGGGTGGCATCCAGAATAAACGTAAAGGGCCCCGGCGTTAACGCTTTAATCAATCGATAGGCATCATTACCAATTTTAGTAAAGGTTGATACTTGCGTCAGGTCTTTGCACACAAGCGTAAAATTGTGCTTATCATCCAACTGCCTGATTCGCCGTATCCTGTCCAGCGCCTGTTTATCATCAAGATGGCAGGCAAGCGCGTAAGATGAATCGGTCGGATAGACAATAACCCCGCCATTGCGGATAATTTCCACCGCACGGTGAATCAATCGCAACTGCGGATTTTCCGGATGTATTTCAAAAAACTGAGACATCATTAACGACTAAATTGAAAAAATAAATTGGCATTATACCCCACATCCGCATAAGCTTGCAGTATGAATACGGATTATGCCTTCTCATTATCCACAGGCTTAAACAACCTAAATACAAGACATTGATTTATAATTTTATTCACCACGAAGACACGAAGGACACGAAGCTTTTTTCTTCGGCAATTCTCATTATGGAAAATACTTTTAAATCATAATGTTATGATTTAAATTTACAAGCTTGTTGTTCATTCTACAGAATCCTGTTTTTCACAGATGCCGTAAAGCCTTATAAAACGGAGGCGCTGATATTATTACCCATTCGGTTCTGCTGTTTTTTCTTCGTGTCCTTCGTGTCTTCGTGGTGATTATTTTTTAAGCTTTTTTGTTGACTTATCTGCATTAATTAGAAGTTACGATAATGACTTTTAAGGTATTGTACCTATTGGCTGTTAAGGCTTTTGCTAAAAAATTGGGTACAATAGCCATTCGTGCCATTAAAAATACCCGCTGCCATTTTGATTGTTAGAATTGCCCTACTCTTGTTACTCGCTGCATTTGCCGTATTAACATCGGCAGACCTATTGCTATGGCTGGCGATACCGGGACTACCCGGACTCATGACGCAACTGGGTTTGGCCATACTATTAAGCGCATTTGCCTTGTTACTGATAACCGGCTTATTGCTGATAGGTAAACTTATCGTCACGGCTTGCCTGGATTACTTTTCCACCCGACAACGCCTGCAACGACGACTCTTGTTTAGCCAGGCCAAGCAGGAGCAGTTTAAGCAACTGTTTTACTTTAAAAAATTGCAAATCAATTACTTTAAGGAGGTCAAGAGAAAACGTTTGTTAACGGCCAATAATCGTCAGCAATTACAAGCGTTGTCGCACGCTATCAATAAAGACTTGCTGATGCTTAAACCACAAATTTCCAAAACCACTTATCTGCAATTACAACAAGAAAATACCCGATATCGAAACCAACAGGATATTGAGGCGTTACTCACCTTGCAGCAAAAAATAGCCACTCTTGTTTAGCTTATGATGACGTTAAAAAATCGGGTTCTTGCTTTGCTTAAGCTTTTTCATACCATTAAAGATGAAAATCTGCACTGGAGAACCGCCAACCAGGATCAGCAAGCCCAACTTAAACACCGGCGCGTGCTCGCTGAAAAATCGCTGGAAGCAGAATTAAAAAAGAAAAGTGTCCAGTTAACGCATGAAATCACCCTGTTACGTACTAAAAACGAAACCGAGTTAGCCATGTTTAAAACCCGGTGCAAACAGGACATTAAGGATTACAAGCAATATTTGACCGCACTGGATCAGCTTAAGCGTTCAATACAGGCCAGTTACACCCACCTGCCCGAAGCCGTTGCTTTCACCATTCATCATCATGCGAAACATTTATTAAATCAAATGTGGGAAGCCGAAGACTTTGAAAAAAAAATGCACCACGAAATTCAGTTGATAAACTTTATGACCACGGTACATGAAGACGCCCGCCTGCATCTGGACGGCGCAAGCACCGAAAAATTACCGGAAAGAACTTTAGGCTTGATTCAACGAAAGTGATTTTTTTGAGCCAGTAAAATTGTAAAGAGCTTTCACCACGAAGACACGAAGAACACGAAGAAAAACTTA
The DNA here is from genome assembly GCA_903839795.1 of uncultured Methylococcaceae bacterium. GTDB lineage: Bacteria > Pseudomonadota > Gammaproteobacteria > Methylococcales > Methylomonadaceae > Methylobacter_C. The sequence continues at coordinate 10,068 of CAIMDR010000700.1, forward strand.
AGCGTGACGGAGGTTGCAAACGTTTCAGCCTGGGTTACAAAGTATCCACTTTAAATCCCCGGGTAAAACGTGGTATGTAAAAAATAAAATACTTTAAAATTAACTACTTAATTATTGCTAGCATTCAATTTACCCGGCTTTTTAAAGTAGATACATGTGCAAAGGTCAAATTACCCAAGAGCACCTTTATTTGATTATGTTTTATCTCAATTATCACCTCTACAAGAGCGGAAAACGTAAAGGCAAAGTCGTCTGAGTTGCTGACCGGCACCAAGCTTGAGGGAGATTGCTTGGATCGAC
>CAIMDR010000701.1 GCA_903839795.1 uncultured Methylococcaceae bacterium
AGCCAACTGTAAAAAGCGAGATCGGTTGGGATCAGTTTGATAACAATATCATGAGCTTTGATACTACGTTGTTTTAAATCAATGCTTAAACGGGCTGGCCCCAACGCTTGCTGGGCTTTGGCAACGGATTGACTAAAGCTGGTTTGGCCTTGTAATAACGCATCATCCAGTCCGTGGCGTAGGCGCACAAAAGCAATGTAGGCAATCATGACGTCGGCATTTTGGGTATCCAACGGTTTGCGCGTGGGATCATTGCCGTAGATAACTTGTGTATAGGGTGTGGGATAGTAAAACTGGGGATGCGATTCATAATCAGCCGATACCAGTACATGACTAAGGCGGTCTTGCGAACGACCGTATAACGACAGGGCGTAACCGGCATAAAAGCCCATGGTTTTACGACCTCCGGCGATGGAAACATGCAGTGCCGTTTCCGGTTCGGCGGTAAAGTTTCTTATCCATTCGGTAATGCCATCCGCCATGGCTTGGTTATCAGCTTGTGTGCGAATATCCACCAAAGGTTCGCCATTGGCTTGTTGCAAAATATGAATATGCTGTTCGGTAAAATCCGGTTTCGGCAGTTGATAATCCGTGTAAAACTGCGCCAGCCAACCATCGTTAATCAGGGTTAAACGCGCCCGTTGATAGCCTTCTGCTGTGGTGAGTATATGAATTTGCTCAGGCAAGCCTTGGCCTTGTTGATGCAGTGCATATAAGGTTTCGGTAACCACTTGCGGGGTGAGACCGGTGACGGCCAATAATATTGATTTTTGATTCATTCTGATAATATCAGTTAGTCAGTGCAGTGTGGGTTATGTGGGAATGAGGATGTGGGTGCAAGTATGTGGGAGCAAGTATGTGGGAGCGACGCCTACGTCGCGACTTGCGATTTGCGTTAATCGCGACGTAGGCGTCGCTCCCACCATGTCCGCTCACACCGTGTCCGCTCCCGGGAGTTTGTGAGTTTAGGTTCTTTTCAATGATATTAAGCATTTGACAAGCTTGTCAGCTCAAGGGTGTAAGCGCCCATGCCCATACTGGTGCCTTTGCCAACATGCGTCCATTGCCCTAACCAGAGGTAAGGCCAAAAGTCTTCCAGGCCTTGCATATCCAGATGTAAGCTGCCAATCAGGCCGCCCATGTTCATTTCGGTTTGTTGCCGGGAGGAATAGCGTGTCCAGTCATACCATTTGAGTTGTTGTGCTGCAAACTGCACGGTGCGGGCTTTGGCTGTTAAGGATGCGAAGTCGGTTTCCAGTGGCGTATCCGTGTGGAAGTAACTGATCATGGAAATGCGCCTAAGCAACGTACCAAAAAACGAACCGAAGTTAAAGTCCCGTGCGGTGAGGTTTTTGCTGTCTTGTTTGATGCGCAGCGGGGTATGAAAAGTAATTTTTATTTGCTCGGGTAGGGCGGGGATAAGCATTAATTCGGCGGGTTTTTGAGACAGGAGCTCACCCTTTTGGTAGATGGTTTCACCTAAGCCCTGTTGATTAATTTCATCGATTTTTTGCAAATTAAAAATTTGTTGATGGCCGCCGATACCGCCTTGTCCGGCTGTTTTCAGGGCATGAATAATGTACGGAAAGTGGCGTTGCCCATGACCAAACAATATCATATCCAAAGAATAGGATGTATCAGAGGCTGATGCGGTTACCGGAAATTGCAATACAAACGGATGCGGCGCAGCGGTATATTTACGCATTTTTTCGGCATTGGCGGGCGGTGGCGTTTCAAACACCGTGCTATAGACACAGGCATTTTTCAGCATACACTGGTTACAAGGCGTGTTACGCACGATGCAGACGGTCTTTTTTAACGCATGACCAAAAGCGCCTCGCCAGGCAGAACCCGGAAAACCGGGTAAACGAACGGCACTATCAGTCGTAAAGTAAAAGCGATAGGTTTTGATGGGAATGTTGGGCTGAGAAATTGATGTCATTTATGAACCTCCTTGTTATGAGTTTATTGACTTTAACCATTAAAGTCATTATTGGCAAGCTTTTAGCTTTGCTAATCCAGGTTTGGATGGGCGAATAAACGATGGATAGCAGGTGATTAGCCAGAATTGTATTTTAATAAAATTCTAAGTATCCATCTTAACGCTTATGGTAAATGTAAAATGATTTTGGAATATTTGGCTACCCACTTAAGTCGATCATGGTTTGACAAGGCTCTTCTGAGCGCAGACGAAGGACTCTTAAGGAATAGATTTTTAGTGCATTTAAAATATGATATAAAAAGCAAAAAAAACGATTTAAACAGCACTTGTTTCTTGGTAACGCCTTGTCCCGATAAGGGGCTTACTTTGCTCAGGAGGAACAGTTAAGTATCGACTATGTCCCACCTTAAGTCGGCGACCGTTTTCAGTATATCGGCACTGGATCAGAGGTCTAAATAGACCATGACTTAAGGGTTGGGCTGTCTTGTAGCCAGTGCTGAGGGTTATGGCAAGGTGAATTGTTGAGATTATGACAGCCTCCAGAAATGTTTTTTTGCCCCGTCATTATTCCTTCGCAAACTTGACAATTTTTAGTGCGAGGATATATAAATTAAAGTATATCCAGAAGTGAATTGATTGCTATGATAAAAAATAAAGGTTATTTAGACCATCCGTTTGAAAATGCTATCGTTGATATTTTAAAGGGTATTGATCGGGATGTAGAGAGGGGAGAAGACGCGCTTATGTTAGGTCTGGGTGTGGTTATGTTGTCCTCAACTTTTGCACCTATAGCGCCGCCTACCGTTATCTTGCCTTTAGTCGCGCTTACGTTTGCCGTTTCTGCAAGCTTTGCACGGATAAATTATCATAAAATGGAGAGAAAGCTTTTAGCATCCATGGCTCAACTTGACAGGCGTGAAAAAGCGTTGTTGCAGCCGATTGCTGCTGTTTTTGTCGACAATCCCATGGAGTCGCTTGCCGACTCTTTTAATCCCCTAAAAAATTTGAAGCGAACCTGGAAAAGTGTGATGGGCGGGATTTTAATTAATCCGTTTTGGATGCCTATTTTTTATGTGATGGGTATGCAAATCAGTGAAGAAAAAAATCTGGGTTTATTAAACACAGCCATCATTGGTGTTGAATTAAAAATATCGCTGCCATCAAAGGTCATAAAAAAAGAGACTTAACCTGTTAGGTCTTAGCGTTTAAGTTGTTGGTTTTATCGCTATTTGCCAAGCAACGACATGATTTATTCAAAATACCCGGTTACTAATTCCCAATAAAATCCGTTTTGCCTATGTCTACACCGTTATGCCTCAAAATAGCATAAGCCATACTGATATGAAAATAAAAATTAGGCAGCACAAAATAAAGCAGATAAGGTTGTCCGGCAAAGTGGGTCTCTTTATCATGCATTTTTAGCGTAACTGTACGTTCTTCACTGCCATCAATTTGCGCTGCATTGACACTTTTTAAAAAGTCGATGGTTTTGGCGATACGATCCTGCAAGTCTGAAAAAGTGGTTTCATCATCTTTATAGCTGGGTACTTCAATTCCGGAAAGGCGTGCAGCACAGCCTTTTACAACATCCGAGGCAATTTGCACCTGACGGGACAGCGGATACATATCAGGTGCCAAACGTGCATTGATAAATACGGCCGGATCAATTTTTTTGGACTCGGCATGTCCACTGGCTTTGTCGAGAATTTTTGAAAGATTTTCCAGTTGATGGATAAAGACCGGAATAGAAGATTGGTACATTGAAATAGACATAGTCGGCTCCAGGTATGTAGGTTAAAAGGAATGATGCTTTACGTTATAGGGTATGCTTTTAAAACGGCTTAGGCTACTCGCTTATCGTTCCCACGCTGGAGCATCACTGCCCACAGTTAAGCATTGTAGGAGCGGGCCATGCCCGCGATGAAGAAGCTAAAACTAAGCATTGCAGCTAAAATATCGCGGGCATGGCCCGCTCCTACGGTGTTATTGTGCTTAACTGTGGGCAGTGACGCTGGAGCGTAGGAACCAGGCAGATCTTGGTGATATTTTCTGCGTACTGTCTTAGGCTGTATAAGCTTCCATTTGGTTAAAATTTAAATACCGATAAGTATCTTCCGCTGTTTCACTGATTTGTTCGGCGTAGTGCATATATTCTTCAAACGTGGGTATTTTACCCATAATTGAACACACAGCCGCCAGTTCGGCAGAAGACAGATAGACATTGGCACCATTACCCAGACGGTTAGGGAAATTTCTTGTGGAGGTAGACACTACCGTAGAATTTTCTGCCACTCGTGCCTGATTACCCATACATAATGAACACCCCGGCATTTCCATTCTCGCGCCCGCTTTACCAAAGGTGCTGTAATAACCTTCTTCGGTTAATTGGGTTTGATCCATTTTAGTAGGAGGGGCAACCCACAAACGCGTAGGCAGTTCGCCTTTCTGTTTCTCAAGCAACTTGCCGGCAGCGCGAAAATGACCAATGTTGGTCATACAAGAACCCAAGAAAACTTCGTCAATCTTGGTGCCGGCGACAGCAGAAAGGGTTTTTATATCATCCGGGTCATTAGGACACGCCAACAATGGTTCCTTGATGTCACTCATGTTAATTTCAATGATTTCAAAGTATTCCGCATCAGCATCCGGTTCCAGTAACACCGGATTAGCCAGCCAGGCTTCCATGCTTTTAATGCGCAGCTCAAGGGTGCGTACATCGCCATAACCTTCAGCAATCATCCATTTCAACAAGGTAATATTGGAGTTTAGATATTCCCGTATCGGTGCTTCACTTAAACGAATCGTACAACCACCAGCCGAACGTTCCGCTGAAGCATCAGATAATTCAAACGCTTGCTCGACCTTTAAATTGGGCAAGCCTTCAATTTCCAAAATACGTCCGGAAAACACGTTTTTCTTACCGGTTTTATCAATCGTCAGCAAACCACGCTGTATGGCGGCATAGGGAATGGCATTAACCATATCACGCAGCGTAATACCTGGCTGCATTTCACCGGTAAAACGAACCAGTACCGATTCCGGCATATCCAGCGGCATAACACCGGTAGCGGCTGCAAAAGCCACCAAACCCGAGCCGGCCGGAAAAGAAATGCCCAAGGGAAAGCGGGTGTGCGAATCACCGCCAGTGCCGACGGTATCAGGCAATAACATCCGGTTTAACCAAGAATGAATAATACCGTCACCAGGACGCAAGGACACGCCGCCGCGATTCATTATAAAATCCGGCAAGGTATGTTGCATCACGACATCAACCGGTTTGGGGTAAGCTGCGGTATGACAGAAGGATTGCAACACCATATCTGCTGAAAAACCTAAACAGGCTAAATCTTTCAATTCGTCACGAGTCATGGGGCCGGTTGTATCCTGCGAGCCAACTGTGGTCATGTGGGGTTCACAGTACGTATTGGGACGAACACCGTTAACGCCACAGGCTTTGCCTACGATTTTTTGCGCCAGGGTAAAACCTTTACCGCTGTCTTTTTCATCAACCGGACGCAGGAAAACAGTAGACGCTTCCAGACCCAAGGCTTTCCGTGCACGGTCAGTCAATCCCCGTCCGATAATTAACGGAATACGCCCACCGGCACGGACTTCATCAAGAATAACATCCGTTTTTAAGGCAAAGGTGCAGATCACTTCATCACTATCGTGGCGTTTAATAACGCCTTCATAGACATAAATATCAATAACATCACCCATCGCCAGGTTAGTCACATCACATTCAAACGGTAAGGCGCCTGAATCTTCCATCGTGTTAAAGAAGATAGGTGCAATTTTGCTGCCGATACAAACACCGCCATCACGTTTATTGGGTATAAAAGGAATGTCATTACCGATAAACCATAACACGGAATTGGTCGCTGATTTGCGGGATGATCCAGTACCCACCACATCGCCCACATAAGCAACGGGAAAGCCTTTGGTTTGCAGTTCTTCAATTTGAAGCTCTGCATTGGTAATGCCATCTCTTGGCATTTTTAACATGGCTTTGGCATGTAACGGGATATCCGGTCTGGACCATGCATCCGGTGCAGGCGACAAGTCGTCAGTATTGGTTTCACCGGTGACTTTAAAAACGGTCACCGTCAATTTTTCGGGGGTGCGGGGTTTGCTGGTAAACCATTCTGCATCTGCCCAAGATTGAATCACTTGTTTGGCAAAGTCATTACCGGCATCGGCTTTTTCCTGAACATCATGAAACGCATCAAATACCAGTAAGGTATGAGACAAACCTTTAACGGCAATGGGTGCCAGGGCAGTGCTGTCGAGCAAGTCTATCAAGGGGGTAATGTTATAACCGCCCAACATGGTGCCCAATAATTCTGTTGCATCAGCGGCGGTTAAAATAGGTGAACTCACTTCACCTTTGGCAATGGCCGCAAGAAAGCCCGCTTTAATGTAAGCGGCTTCATCAACACCGGCAGGAACCCGATTAGCCAACAGATTAAGAATAAATTCTTCTTCGCCTTTGGGCGGATTTTTAAGCAAATCAACCAAAGCAGCCATTTGCCCTGCATCAAGCGGTTTAGGCACAACGCCTTCAGCGGCGCGTTCTTCAACATGTTTGCGGTATTGTTCTAGCATGACTAACTCCTTAGAGATTATTTAAAATGGGTAACGGGTAGGGTGAACAGGCTTTATTGAGCGCCCTAATCAACGATGTAAAATCGAAAAAATGGCGATACATAGCCTTGTGCGCATTAAAAATGTTCTCTTTAATCGTTGTCTTCACACGTTCGATAGTTTTTGGGGAAAAATAAGTCCCACCATTAAGACCAGAAAATACTACTCAGCCCTTTAGTACAAAGACTGCAATAGGGTACTAAAATCAAAAAACCGGTTACCATGATAGCAAAATAATCAAACCGTGTTAAAAAATGAATGTCATATCGGTTAATGAGATTAACAAAACTTGGTTTTTATACAATTGCCCTATCAGAAAACGGCTTATGGTTTTAAAAAATCAAATGTGACTGAGTAAAAACCACTTACCCGGACATAAAATTTCATACACAGGCCAGTGCAAAGCTCACCACACCTTAAAAAGCTAATATTTCTCCCTAATATCCGCTTCACATTGCTGGGTAGTCCGCGTAAATTGCTTGGTAACCTGCGCAAACTGTTTGGTATGCGCTTACCAACGAATAAATTTTCGCCTTCAACTCATTGAAAAATAAATAAAATAATAGATTAAAAAATACAATGGGCAATGTATCGGGTTTTTATTGCGTGGTAACCCAATACAATGGGCAATGTATCGGGTTTTTATTGCGTGGTAACCCAAT
>CAIMDR010000702.1 GCA_903839795.1 uncultured Methylococcaceae bacterium
GTGAAATTTGGCGTATTATACTGATTTTTAATAATTTTATCCTTCACGCCAAAGTCAGAAGAGCCATAAAAAAAATATTAGCGGAGGGTATTCCTCTAGCAATACAGCAAGGTTTTTGGCACGCTGAAACTGCTTTGTTGCACAGGGATGGTCATGAAATCCCTGTTTATCAATTACCAATTCACCACCGCCCCAGCGATTTTAGCGATCTCGGCCTCTTGACCATTATCATTCGTGATATTACTAAAAAAAAATGAGCGTAATTCGACATCATCAATGAATTCGAGGATAGATCTTTTTTGTCGCTCATCAAGATTTCTCCTCAGAGGTATTTATTTTTTTGAGTTTGGAACACAGCAATTTATAGTCAATATTTAAGCGCCTTGCCGCTTCCGCCTTATTGTTCCCTGTTTCCTTCAGGACACTTTGAATGATAAAAAGATTAGTTTTATCATTATTTATACGGTTAATCTCTTTAAGAGAAAGACCCTTGTAATCCGAAAGCTTTATACAATCTAAACACGACACAGGTAAAGTTTTTGTCGGCAGTGGCGGCTTCTCAGTCTTTACTACTAAACTTGAATCTAAATTACCTGCGTCCGTCCGGTTTCGTGCTATTAAAAAACCTAAATCTTCAACAACGACCTCTTTTTGAGAGATTAAAGCCAAACGACGAATAACAGCTCGTAATTCCCGGACATTACCTGGCCACAAATGGCTTAACAGTATTTGTTTAACTTCATCGGAAAATTCTAACAATTCTATGGAAAGTTCTATGCAGACTTCCTTCATAAAACGATAGCTTAAAAACAGAATATCTTCGGAACGCTCTCGTAATGGCCGAATATGGATGACATATTCATTAAGCCGATAATATAAATCTTCACGGAATGTCCCTTTAATCACTGCGTTCAGTAAATCTTCATTACTGGCGACAAGTATGCGCACATTGACAGGTATCGGTTTTATACCTCCAATACGATAAATAACGCGCTCTTGTAGTACGCGCAGTAACTTGGACTGCGCGGATAAAGACATATTAGCGATTTCGTCCAGAAATAAGGTGCCGCCGTTAGCGGCTTCAAACTTGCCTATAGACATGTGATCGGCTCCCGTGAAGGAACCTTTTTCATGGCCAAATAACTCATTTTCAATCAACGAATCAGAGATTGAACCACAATCAATGGGGAAAAAATCTGCACTCGATCTCCGACTTGATAAATGGATATTTCTGGCAATCATTTCCTTTCCGGTTCCTGTTTCACCTTGAATAATCACAGAAAAATCGGTGTGCGCTACTCGCTCAATATCTTTTATAATTCGTTGAGTTTCCAGGCTACTACCCATTAACTCGGAAATCCGGGCAGAAATATCACTATTGGGCTTGCTGTTTTTATTGTCTTTGCTCGCACGCGTTTGCACCGCACGATTCACTAACTCTAATACCCGATTATTATCGAATGGCTTGGGAAGGTAATCCCATGCACCAGCCTTGATAGCACAAACTGCTCCAAGCACACCAGCAGAACCGGTAATAATAATAACGGGGAGTTGTGGATACAGAGCACGAGCCTTTACTAATACCACCATACCATTGGGTTCAGGAATAATACTATCAAGTAGCAGTAAATCAGGCTCACGTTGTGATAATAAATTTATCGCCATGGTGCCATTATAACCTTGCTGAGTTTGATAGCCTGCACGCTCTAAAAGATGAGCTAACAACTCACAAATATCCTTATCATCGTCTATAATTAATACATAGCCTAAACTACTTGGTTTCATTAAATTTACTCATTTGTTACGCTTTATATTCGATAAAAAGTTTTGAAAACTCTCTTCTTGCCAGTAATTAAATATACCCTGAATAGAACAAAAATCGCACAGGCTAAAATTTAGGTATTTAGGCAATATCGAAAAATAAATATGCTCTTATGGCACATGATTTTTGTCCATTTTCAACGACTGCAAGAATGCAGAAGCTAGAACAGCGCAATAAATGAATAAAAAACCAGCAATCTGATAATATTTTTCGGAGGAAATCGCCTTATACAAGCACCCAAGTAAAATTAATTTAAACAACAATAAGCAGATTAAAGGATACGAATAAGATCGAAATAAACTTTCGTATTGGAAATATCCTAATAAGTCTTATTTATAGGTATCAAAAAGTAAACTTCATTCCAGAGCGACTAAACTCTTCCGCCAAGACCAGTAGGCTTACCTAGCGGTTGAATGATAACAATATCTTTGGGCAACTTAGCGATAATGTTATGCATTAACCCAAGAAAGAGTATACCTATCTCATTGTCTTGTAGAGTTTTTTCAATGCGTTTCGCAATAAAACCATCCCTCTGGTCCAATAATTTTTGTGCTATTTCTAATGTAGCATCAGTTGATTTTCCTGATCTTAGTAGTTGCGTCATCAGAGTATGTTCTTGTACTAAAAGCTCAGGTGATTCCGTTCCCATAAGCACTGCCCCTTTGTGATGTAAAGTTTGCAACAATTTATAATTCTCACTACCAGAATTCGCGACTTCGGCAACTATTTCCTGTTCTTTTCCACAAACAGGCAAGCCATCCTGATAAAGTTTTAACTTCGTATAATCCAAACCCAAATCTTCAATGGCCGTTGCAATCATTCCCCAGAAATGTTCAATGGCATCAATATAAAGACGCTCCTGTTCTTCAGTTCGCAAATCGCTTGCCGCATTGCTCAATGATCCTAAATCTTTGGAGCTATGAATAATAGGGAAGTAAATCAGTGCACGCATGAAAATAACAGTTATTACAGAGGGGGTTCTTCGATAACGGGCAGAGCAGCCTCCAATCGATTTTCCAACCGTTTCAGTCGATCTTCCAGCTCCATATTAGGTAGTGAGTTAGTTGCTCTCGCTCTTGAGTCAAATGCAGGATTACCAGTCCACCAATCCAAACCCATTTCCAGCGCTTTGTCTACAGAACAAATAAGCAGGCGGATTTCCAGCGTCAACAATTCGACTTCAACCAGTCTGATGCGAATGTCTCCACTAATAACAATCCCTTTGTCCAGCAATCTCTCTAATAAATCAGCTACAGTAGTCGAATTTGTTGAGTGGGTTAATTTTCTGTTGTCGCTCATGGTATAAATCCTTACAGTAGTCGACCAAAAGGTCTTAAATTCTTATGCATATATTTCCTGGGCATAAAATAGTGCATACCAACGTACTCACTCCTCGACTTTAGATATGGCGGAAGTGCCATTTAATTATTCGATCGTTTGCTCAAGCCGCTCAAGAACATCTAAAGACAACCGTAATTGCCCCTCCTGCTCGTAACGCTGGGCAATAGTCAGCAGCGCTGCTTTAGCGGCTTTACTTTCATCACTATTAGGGTATTGCTCGGTAATTTTTAGATACACATCTATAGCTTGCCGAAGTTCGCCTTGTTCAATCCATGCATTACCCATACGCAGAAGAAAACCTCGCGTTGTCGAATTTATATCAATATCTGTATCAGCCATTAGGCTCTTCCTCCTACAAAGAACACACTCATGCTGTGTTCATGAATAATCCATAATAATTGTGTAATTTTATTCATTGCCCGTATTTTTATAATAGTCGGCCCAAGGGACCTAAGTTAAAATTCAAATCATCGTCTTCGAGGCCAAAAACCTCACGCAACTTATCCAATTCCTCGGCTTGACGCATTAGCGTCATACCCAATCGTTCGATCTCTTCATCAGTTAGCGATCCCGAATCCATTCGCCTTATGGCTTGTCGCTCCAACAATTCATGCAACAGTTTAACGAGCGTTAAGACCAGTTGCGCCAAACCATTACGAACACGATCACCATCGATTTCTAATTTACGCGGCGCACCTTCTGTAGACAGTCGAGGTAAAATTGACGGCGCCAAATCATCCATAACATGATGAGGTAACGGATGCTTTGTTGTCATTGTCTTACTCCTTGCCGCGTAAACGTTTGCCAGTTTCTACAGAAGCAACTAATGCCTGTAGGCTTAAATAAATTAAATCAATATTGGCTACAGAAACAGTTATATCTGCAACCACTACCGCACCTTTGTTCAAAAGACGATCCAGTGCTTCACACAGTGAAACCTGCTCCTGTTCATCCTGATACTGTTTGTTAATTGACATAATGTGTAATAGGTAATTTTACAGTCTATAAAAAATGCCGAATCCAAAGCCATTAGTCTTTTTTTAAGCCAGTTGAGTCTGTTTTCTGATAAATACGCACCTTCGACAGACCCTGAAAAATGTCAGTCACATGCTTACCCTTAAAGAAGACCAGATTTAGCGACTCTTCCTGTAAAAATTCAGGTATTATTTTGTCATGTCCTCTCGTTCGTCTTCGTCTTCGTCGTCGTCTTCGTCTTCGTCTTCGTCGTCGTCTTCGTCTTCGTCGTCGTCTTCGTCGTCGTCTTCGTCGTCCTCTTCTTCGCCTATTAGATTATCCTCTTCATCTAGTGCGTCTAATCTATCCAGCAATACAGCTTCTTGCAGCTCAAATTCTTCTTCGGAAATTTCTCCCGTTTCCAGTTGCATATATAGCTCAGTCAAACTTTCGCGAATTCGATCAGCCTCTCCAGATAATTCTTCTTCTGCCAGTTCGTGAATTTTTTTAAAAATCCAGTTAATACCCTTAACGGGAGAGAATAATATGTTATCAACCAGCAGCATGGTTTAACCTCAGCCAGAATGGCTATTACGGCTTGCTAACGTTTTCATCTTTGCGGTTGGTGCATGTAAATCCAACGTGACGAAATTATGCGGTGCCCAGGGTCCGGTATAATCAAACAAATAAACATTATCAAATAGTCTTGAGGCCTTAAAAACGCCTTTAGCGAATTCATCAAGCTGATCTCTTTCTACTAAACACGCCAGATTCATGACGTCTTTTTCTCTTTTAACCGGTGTTTCTATAATATCTTCACAAAAATCAAATAATACCTCTTTTACTTTTTCGGTAAATTCAACTCTATCAGCATCACGTAATGACTGATACAAATTACCTAACCGAATTTTTTCATCGCGGTGACTGCTATTGTTTGAATCTCTTTCCCAGATTTCATCTCGCCCTTCTCTCAAAGTAGGATGTGTAGCAACATAATATTCATAAATATTAGCGACATCCCAAGAAACACGAAGTCCCATTTCTACACGTCCATTGAGACGCTCAAAATGTTCTCTGATGGTTTCCTGATTAGCGCTCAACAAGTCCTGTATAGCTTCAGCACTGCGAGCAATAACACCAAAACGCATCGGTAATACAGTATGATCTTCTGTCAACGAGTGCAATACGGCCTGATGAGCACTGATATTACGTCTGTCTGGTCTTAACCGGCTGCTAAGTGTATCACTCACTACGGCTCTTAAGCCGTTTTGATCAATAGCATAAACCGCTGCGGATTCAAGCCCACGCATTTCGTATCTGGGTTTTAAGTCATCGGAAGCGCAGAGAGCATAAAGCACTTTAGCACTACTGCTTTTGGATTTATCGGTGCTCACAATGCTTTCCTCAATAAAATACGCTTGTCGCATGCTTGGTGCATGCGATTCAAGCGCTGAAATTCTTCTAAATAAACCCGTCCCAAATCAGCAAGAATTTGTGACCTACCCGTCATGTTAACACAAGTACGGAAACTCTTCGTCATACGCATAGTACGGATATGAGCAATAGTGTGAATTTTGTTCATGATGACAGCCTTAATACTTGATTCGTAAACCAGAAGACTTTTTGTTCCCAGTCGATTCTGATTTGCCTTTGTTGTAAACCATTTCGCAAGCTGCTGTTGCACTTGCGAGCAATAGTTCTTTTTCTTTATCAATTTCCGCTATACGTTTATCAATCATGGCAATGCGTGATAAAGCAACTTCACGTTCTCGTGTTCGCCGCCAGCGCTCTAACTCAAGAGCGCCTACCTGAAAATAATCACGATATACTTCATGATCACGACTCACTCGTCCTGAATGGGTTTTAATATCTGAAACTGTTCGAGGAGGGCTTGTGATTATTGCCATGAGATTACTCGACTGCTTTTATTTTTGTAGATACGCTGATTGCCTCAGAACCCACTGGAGGACAAACTTTGCGAATGACAGCATCAACCATATCATGGAATATCGAACGCCCCGCATGTTGTATTTTTGCAGTTTCCATGCTCAATACATCGTAGCAAATAGAATGAAATAAACTATCACCATACCGTGCTTTCATTCCTTGTATATGTAAAATACGAGCAATAGCAATGCCTGCGCGTAATCCGTGCTTGGTTTCATGCTCGGTGCCATGCAACTCTCTGACTATATCCACAACGAAAGTAGCTTCTTTTAATGCTAATTCAGAACGGGCATGAAGAATCTGTAGCTCGGTATCACGATCTGCGAAGCCAACATTGATAGTAATCATACGGTTCATCAGCGCATCTTGAGTTTTGTGCGTACCTGCGTATTCTTCCGGATTGGAGGTAAAAATAGCGCGAAAAGCAGGATGTACATCCATAAAGCCTTCTCCAGCACCACGCGAACCTGGCAAGTTTAAAATACCTTCTGAGAACACGGATAACAGTACGTTATTGGTCTCTGCCTTGGAGCGGTTAAACTCATCATAAATCAACATGTCACCATTTCTGCAGGCCGTTGTTAAACGATTATCGACCCACATACGGCTCATATTTTCTTCAGTTTTTAATACCGAATGAATGTAGTTATCTACTAAACTGCTTTTGCGATAACCAATGTCTTTGCCTGTCAAATCGGATGTTACAAATTCTTCATTACCTTGCAACAAGGTTACAGGACGTCCCCATTGTGCCGCGAGGTGAAACGCTAAAGTCGTTTTTCCTGTTCCCGAAGGTCCGGCAAAATGTACAGGGTAGCCAGCATTTAAATAAACCAATGAGCGTTCTATAATCTCCTTCACATACGAAGTGACTACAAATTGATCACTGGCCTCTGGAATGATAAGGTCATCTTTTACTGCATGTAAATTTGAAACTGTATTACTCTTATTCATAAATGCTCCTGTGCCAAACGGCAGCTGTCCTTCCTGATAATAAGGGATAAATTATTAGGATTATCTTTAAATAGTGATGATGAGAATTTTAGTACTCTTGTTTAACGCAGCAAGTACTTAAATATTAAATGGTTGCTGATTGATATAAAAGTATTTTACATCAATCGATTAAAACTAATTTTACGGCACTATTGTCTTTTTTATAACTACTCAATTTAATAAAGAGAATGCATGCGCTTATACTTAATCATTACCCAACAAAACATTAAGTTATAATATTATTTTAATAAAAAAGAAGCTTGAGTAATTGCTATAAGACTTTAAATGTTAATGTCTTCATAGTAGAAATAATTTACTTGACCTTTAGTGCCGTAGGCAACACTAAAGGTCTATGAAATAAATATAGGGCAGTATATGACCCTCAATTTTCATCAAGTTACTATTTATCTTTTTTTGCACCAGAAAAACTTTTAGAGGGTTTTTTAGGACTTTTCATTTTATTTTTTTCGGACTCTGTAACATTGGAATGTGGCGATGGTGAAATTGCTTGAACAACCTCTGGTAGCGCCAACTTTTCACTGCTACGACTTTCTTGTTGACTTAGCTCATTTTTACCATTTCCCACTTCAGCCTCACCAACAAAATGAAGAGCTAAACTAGGAATGCTTTTTTTTTTTTATCAGTACCGAAAAAAACAGCATGAGCACCGGCTCTGTCTTGTGAAGCTTCATTAATAAAGGCTGCAACACTGCGACTATTCTCAGTAATAAAGTCCAACCTTTCTTTTGCACTTTGTTCAGCCATGTTTTTGTGGTCAACATTAAAGCTGTTTAATAAATCTAATGTCTTTTTTGACACTTCGTTAACAAAAGTGGCTCTTTCTTCACGCCCTTGCTTACTCATCGCTTGATGAAAGCTATTAAAATCACTTAATAAGCTCTTGACGTCACTTGCATTATTGTTGACAAATGCTGCACGTGCTCTTGCATCTTGAAGTCCATTACTGGCTCGAGTTGCAGTAAAGTCAGAGATTTGAGCTCTTACATTAAAAATGCGTTCATTTTGTTCAGACAAGCGAGTTTGCCGAGTAATATCAATATTACTACGCAATTGCGCCATGTCATCTGTTAATTGTCCCATGGTATTCTCCTTAGATTATCATTTTAAGCAAAGCTCCAATCAATAACTTTGGAGCCGTTTAAAGCACCCAAGCTATTAAACAAACAGCAGTTGGGCGCTCTTACTCTTTTACTTAATTACGCTGGAGTAGCTGCACTGGCGGTAAGGCCAATCGCTTCTGCGTATTTCAAATAAGTTTCAACAGAAGCAATAACAACGCGAGCTTCTATTGATAACAATTCGATACCAACCAATGAAACTTTAACCCAAGCATCAATAACGATGCCTTTGTCAAGA
>CAIMDR010000703.1 GCA_903839795.1 uncultured Methylococcaceae bacterium
AGCCAACTGAAAAAACCGTAGATGCATTAATGAAGTTGGATCTTGCAGCTGGTGTTGATGTCCACATAAAATTGAATTAAAAATAGAGGAATTGGCAGATGTCAATAGGTCTTATAGGTCGTAAATGTGGTATGACCAGAGTGTTTTGTGAAGATGGTTCATCAGTACCTGTTACTGTTCTCCAGATTGACTCAAACAGAGTTACTCAGGTTAAAAGTCTTGATGTTGATGGTTATCGCTCAATTCAGGTTGCAGCGGGCGATAAAAAATCATCAAGAGTCAATAAAGCAATGGCTGGTCATTATGCGGCGGCAAATGTGACAGCTGGACGAGGTCTTTGGGAGTTTAGGCTCGAAGATGGTGAAGGCGTTGATTTATCTGCCGGTTCACAATTATCGCTGGATATTTTTACTGCGGGTCAAATTGTTGACGTGCAAGGAAAAAGTATTGGTAAAGGTTTTGCTGGTGGTATCAAGAGGCATCATTTTAGCATGCAGGATGCAACGCATGGTAACTCACGCTCACATAGGGTGCTTGGTTCCATCGGTATGTGTCAAACACCAGGGCGTGTATTTAAAGGCAAAAAAATGGAAGGTCATCTTGGTAATGTAAAAACAACCATTCAAAACCTGACCATTCATGCAATTGATACAGAGAGAAATTTAATTTTAGTAAAAGGCGCGGTGCCTGGAGCTAAAGGCGGTGATGTAGTCATTACACCCGCTATGAAAATGCGAAATAAAGGTTAAGTCATGGGTTTGCAAATACCTGCTTTAAATGAACAAGACTCATCCGGAAATGCACAAGTAATTGAAAGTGTTTTTGGTCAGTCTTTTAATGAAACATTAGTGCATCAATTGGTAACTCGTTACCTGGCTGGAGCGCGTGCTGGTACTAAAGCACAAAAAACCAGATCTGATGTTAGTGGTGGTGGATCAAAGCCATGGAGACAAAAAGGGACAGGCCGCGCAAGATCTGGTACAATACGCAGTCCGATTTGGCGTACTGGTGGTGTTGCATTTGCTGCGAGACCCAGATCGTATGATCAGAAGCTAAACAAAAAGATGTTTCGTGTTGGCGTACGTTCAATTTTGTCTGAATTACTTAGACAAAATCGTTTGGTAGTAAGCACTGATATTCTTCCTGTTTCAGTTAAAACGAAAGAATTAAATGAAAAACTAAAGAAAATTGATGCCAAGCGGATATTAATTGTTGTTGAAAGTGTAGATGCAAATTTAGCCTTGGCTTCAAGAAATATTCCTTATGTACAAGTTATTGAGGCTGTAAATTTAAATCCGGTTCTTCTGGTTTCGGCTGATAAAGTAATTGCTACGCCAGGTGCGTTGAAGCAATTAGAGGAGCGCTTGGCATGAGTATAAACAAATATCAGTTGGCGGGAGTTCTTGAGGCACCCATTATTTCTGAAAAGAGTACGACTGCTGCAGAAAAATATAAACAATTTGTTTTCAAAGTGCAAAGACAGGCAACAAAAAAACAAGTAAAAAATGCAGTAGAATTAATGTTTGGTGTTGAAGTGGATTCTGTTCAGGTATTGAACGTGAAAGGCAAGCAGAAAAAAGTTGGTCGAACATTAGGCCAAAGATCAGATTGGAAGAAAGCTTATGTTAAGCTAAAGCCTGGTCATGACATAGAATTCTCTGCTGCTTAATTTATTAAAGTGATAGATCAATAGGAAACGGTAGAAAGCATGGCGATTGTAAAATCAAAACCGACGTCACCGGGATCACGGTTTGTTGTTCGCATCAAAAATGATGATTTACATAAAGGCAAACCTTATGCACCTTTACTTGCTAAAAAAAGTAAAAGTGGCGGTCGTAATAATCAGGGGCGTATAACTACGCGTCATATTGGTGGTGGTCATAAGCAACACTACCGTATTATTGATTTTAAAAGGAATAAGTTTGATATTCCTGCTGTTGTAGAGCGTCTGGAATACGACCCTAACAGAACTGCGAACATAGCTTTGATATTGTTCAAAGATGGTGAGCGTAGATATATTATAGCCCCTAAAGGCTTGGTGGTTGGGCAGGAAATTCTGTCATCAGATACTGTTCCTGTAAAGCCAGGTAACTGTATGCCGCTAAGAAACATACCTATGGGTACAACTGTTCACTGCGTGGAATTAAAGCCAGGCAAGGGAGCTCAGGTGGCCAGAAGTGCCGGAACATCGGTTCAATTAGTAGCAAGAGACGGAGCTCATGCAACAATTAGAATGCGTTCAGGTGAGATGCGCAAAGTTATGGCTGATTGTCGAGCTGTAATTGGTGAGGTGTCTAATTCTGAGCACAATTTGGCTTCCCTTGGCAAAGCCGGTGCGTCAAGATGGCGTGGTGTTCGTCCTACCGTTCGCGGTGTGGTAATGAACCCGGTTGATCATCCGCATGGTGGTGGTGAAGGTCGTACATCGGGTGGTAGACATCCCGTGTCACCTTGGGGTATGCCAACTAAAGGCTATAAAACAAGAAAAAACAAACGTACTGATAATATGATTATCAGACGTCGTAAGCAGAAATAGAGAGGAATTAGCGTGCCGCGTTCAATTAAAAAAGGTCCTTTTATTGATCATCATCTTCTTAAAAAAGTTGAGGATGCTGTAAGTAGCAATAACCGGAAACCGATTAAAACATGGTCAAGAAGATCAATGATTATTCCAGATATGCTGGGCTTAACTATTGCAATCCATAATGGGCGCCTGCATATCCCAGTTCTCATTTCTGAGAACATGGTAGGGCATAAATTAGGAGAGTTTGCTCCCACTCGAACATATAAAGGCCACGTGGCTGATAAGAAATCTAGGTAGGTTAAGTGATGGAAATTTCAGCAAAATTAAATAACGCCCCTTTATCTGCGCAAAAAGCACGTTTAGTGGGTGATCAAATTCGTGGAATGTCAGTTGAAAAAGCTCTGAATACATTGAAATTCAGTTCAAAAAAAGCTGCCGGTATTTTTAAAAAGGTTCTGGAGTCGGCTATAGCTAATGCAGAACATAATGAAAGTGCTGATATTGATGAATTAAGAGTGTCTACCGTTTATGTTAATGAAGGGGCGACTATGAAAAGATTCAGGGCAAGAGCTAAAGGGAATGCGAACCATATCCTTAAAAGAACCTGCCATATTACAGTAAAAGTTGCAGAATTCGAGTAGGGGCAGAAAATGGGTCAAAAAGTACATCCAACAGGCATACGCCTTGGAATTGTAAAAGATTGGAATTCAAGATGGTATGCAAATAGCCAAGATTATTCAGTATTTTTGCACCAAGATTTAACAGTAAGAGCATTTATAAAGAAAAAACTAGCTCATGCTTCTGTTAGTCGTATTCAAATTAATCGCCCTGCTAATAACGCGCACATAACTATTCATACGGCTCGCCCTGGCATAGTTATAGGTAAGAAAGGCGAAGATATCGATGCATTGCGTCAAGAAATATCTAAAATGATTGGCATTCCTGTTCAGCTCAATGTTGAAGAGATCAGAAAGCCTGAATTAGACGCTCAACTGGTTGCAGAAGGTGTCGCTCAGCAGCTTGAAAAAAGAATCATGTATCGCCGGGCAATGAAACGCGCAGTAACAAATACGATGCGTTTAGGAGCTGAAGGCATTAAAGTTAATGTTGGTGGTCGATTAAACGGTGCTGAAATTGCACGAAGCGAATGGTATAGAGAGGGACGTGTTCCTTTGCATACATTAAGGGCTGATATTGATTATGCAACTGCTGAAGCACATACTACCTATGGAATTATTGGCATCAAGGTGTGGATATTCAAAGGTGAAGTATTCGACATGGATGCACATACAGCGTCTATTAATTCTGAATCCAAGAAATAGATGAAGGAACAAAGTCATGCTTCAGCCTAAAAGAACTAAATTCCGTAAACAACATAAAGGCAGAAATAACGGTACTGCTGTACGTGGATCATCAGTTAGCTTTGGTGAGTATGGGCTTAAATCAATTGGACGAGGTAGATTAACTGCCCGCCAGATTGAAGCTGCTCGTAGAACCATAACTCGACATGTCAAGCGTGGCGGGAAATTATGGATAAGAGTATTCCCGGATAAGCCAATTACAAAAAAACCTTTAGAAGTTCGTATGGGAAAAGGTAAAGGTAGTGTAGAATATTGGGTTGCTCAGGTAAGACCAGGAACAATGTTGTATGAAATACAAGGTGTCTCTGAAGAACTGGCACGCGAAGCGTTTGCATTAGCTGCTGCTAAGCTCCCTTTAAAAACACTCTTTACCGCTCGGACAATAATGTAATGAAAGCAAGTGAATTACGCCAAAAATCAAAAGACGAATTAGGGACTATGTTGCTCGATTTATCACGCGAGCGATTTAATCTTAAAATGCAAAAAGGTACTGGTCAACTGTCAAAACCCGATCAAGTAAAAAAGGTTAGACGCGATGTGGCACGTATCCACACCATATTAAATGAAATGGCGAGTGCATAACTATGACTGAAAATGTAACTAAATTGCGGACGATCACTGGTCGGGTTGTGAGCAATAAAATGGACAAAACTGTCACAGTTTTGGTCGAACGCGTTGTAAAACATCCCGTTTACGGTAAATACATTAAGAGTTCAACTAAAATGATGGCTCATGATGAACTAAATGTTTGTCAAGAAGGTGATGTGGTTGCTATCACATCATGCAGGCCATTGTCTAAGAACAAAACTTTTAAATTAGTTCAAATCTTGGAAAGTGCTAAAAAATAGCATAAATTTAAATACAGAATGTAGGAATAAATCATGATTCAGATGCAAACTAACCTTGACGTCGCCGATAATAGCGGTGCAAAAAGGGTCATGTGTATCAAAGTATTAGGCGGGTCGCATCGTCGTTATGCTGGAATTGGTGACATCATCAAAGTCAGTATTAAAGATGCTATACCCCGTGGAAGAGTAAAAAAAGGCGAGGTCTATAATGCCCTTGTCGTAAGAACGCGTAAAGGTGTTCGCAGACCAGATGGTTCTGTTATTCGTTTTGATGGCAATGCTGCCGTAATTCTTAATAACAATTTGCAACCACTGGGAACCCGAATTTTTGGCCCTGTAACACGTGAGTTAAGAGGAGAGAAATTTATGAAAATTATCTCGCTTGCTCCTGAAGTTTTATAAGGTAGGGTTAAAGAAATGGCAAAAATTAAAAAAGGTGATGATGTTATCGTTCGTACCGGAAAGGATAAAGGTAAGAGTGGTAGAGTAACCAAGATTTTAAAAGATAATAAGGTTTTGGTTGAAGGAATTAACCAGGTTAAAAAGAACCAAAAACCAAACCCGAATGCAGGTGTTACAGGTGGGATAATTGTCAAGGATATGCCGATTAATATTTCCAATATAGGATTGTATAATCCTGAAACAAAGAAAGCAGATAGAGTTGGCTTTAGGTTTTTAGAAGATGGAAAGAAAGTCAGATATTTTAAATCAACAAACGAAGTTGTTGATGTGTAAGGTGCAGATGAATCATGGCTAGATTAGAAACAGTATATAAAGAAAAAATACTTCCTGCATTAGTTGAGCAATTTGCTTATAAATCTATTATGCAGGCTCCTCGCATCACTAAAATCACACTCAATATGGGTGTGGGCGGTGCTGTAGCTGACAAGAAAGTTCTGCAATCTGCACTTTCTGACATGGAAAAGATTTCCGGACAAAAGC
>CAIMDR010000704.1 GCA_903839795.1 uncultured Methylococcaceae bacterium
CATGCTGAGGATTCTCCGAATCTAAACTGACTTGATCAATTTGTTTATGATCGTAAATACGTTCACCAATCGGCACTTGATAAGCCGTGTGCTTAATCAGAATGGCACCGGTTGGACAAATGTGCGCGGCCTGATCGGTCGCCTCAATATCCGTGTCTTTTAACAAGCCGCTTTGTGCATTAACAAGAAGATGCTTATTAAGGCCGCGTCCACTGATGGCAAACACATCTTTACCGTCTTTTTGCTGACTGGCCCTAACGCACAAGGTACAAAAAATGCAGCGATTATGATCAATCATAACCTCGGCATGAGACGCGTCGACTTTTCGGGCGGGATAGAAAAGCGGGAAATGATTGTCGAGCATATTCAAATGATAAGCAACGGCCTGTAATTGGCAGTTACCCGTTTTTTCGCAAGACGGACAAAAATGATTGCCTTCCACAAACAACATTTGGGTAATAAGCTGCCGGTCATCGGTTAATTCTTGGGTGTTGTTAAGCACCTGCTGACCTTCCATTGCCGGAAAAGTACAGGCCGAACAAACACGACCATTCACTTTTACATTACACAACTTACAACTGCCATGCGGGGTAAACTCCGGATGATGGCATAAATGCGGAATATAAACACCTGCCGCTGTGGCCGCTTCCATGATGGTTTGTCCGTCTTCAAAAGGAACGGTGTTGCCATCAATAGTGATTGATTTACTCATGATTCGTCCTCGATTTGGGCTAAATGCGCACCGGTATCGTTACGTTTTGCCAATCTCCGTGCTGTTTCCAAAGCGCCATCCAAATCAAATCCAGGTTCATAACTGATTTTTTTCAATTGGCTTTGATACAATTCAGGATAGCGTTCCAGCGTGGTTAACACTGGATTGGCAGCGGTCTGCCCCAAGCCGCAGTGGCTTTGGGTTTTAATTAACTGACAAAGTTCTTCAAGGGCGACCACATCCCCCGCCGAACCATGACCTTCAATAATCTTATCCAACTGTTTTTTTAATAACGAGGTACCCACGCGGCAAGGTGTACAAAATCCGCAACTTTCGTGAGCAAAAAAATGGATAAAATTATTAACAATTTCAAGAATGTTTCGACTGTTATTAAAAACAATAAATGAGCCGCCGGTCGCTAAATCTTCAAAAGCCAGTTGCCTTTCAAATTCGTGGTTAGAAATAAAGGTGCCTGAGGGCCCACCAATTTGCACACCCAACACATCGCTTGCCCCGCAATCATCCAGCACAGTCTGGATAGACGTGCCGAAAGGATATTCGTAAATGCCGGGACGGGCACAGTCACCGCAAATACTCAGTATTTTGGTGCCTTTTGATTTTTCTGTACCTACATTAGCAAACCAGTCGCCGCCGTTTATGGCAATACTGGCTGCCGCCATAAAAGTTTCAACATTGTTAACCACCGTGGGTTTGCCTAAATACCCTTGCGTAACTGGATAAGGTGGACGATTACGAGGAATGCCCATTTTTCCTTCCAGCGATTCTATCAACGCAGATTCTTCACCGCAGATATAAGCACCGGCACCCAGACAGATTTCAATATCAAAATTCAAGC
>CAIMDR010000705.1 GCA_903839795.1 uncultured Methylococcaceae bacterium
GTTTTTCTTCGTGAACTTCGTGTCTTCGTGGTGAATTATTTTCTTTAAGTTGATGTGTATAGTGCACCCTACTAATCAATAAGTACTTTAAATATTATTTGTTCCTTGCTCCCGTTTATAGAACTGTATATGATTTGTTCTTTATCCCTTCCCATATTAAAATCAAAACCCAATAATACACGCACACACCGCAGCGGAGTATGTATCAAACCAAACAGAGTTTTCCGCAAGTCAGTGTAACCGTGGAGCGTATAAATACACACGAGGAACTTCCTTAAGGAAAACGAAATGACTAAGCAAACAAATTATATCCGTTGGTTTAATGAATTAACGCTAGACGATGTGCCTTTGGTAGGTGGAAAAAATGCCTCTTTGGGTGAAATGTACCGTGAATTAACGCCCCAAGGTATTCAAATCCCCAACGGCTTTGCCGTGACCGCTGAAGCCTACCGTTATTTACTGGAACAAGCGGGAGCTTGGCAACAATTACATCAAGCTCTGGATGACTTAAATCCTGAAGATGTCGGTGATCTTGCCAGGCGTGCGCTTAAAGCCCGAGAAATTATCTATGCGGCCCCATTCCCCGCTGACCTTGAAGACCAAATACTAAAAGCCTACGCAAAACTGCACCTACAATACGGTGACACTATGAGCGTGGCGGTACGCAGCTCCGCTACCGCCGAAGATTTACCGACCGCCAGCTTTGCCGGGCAACAAGATACCTTTCTTAATATACGCGGCGAACTAGCATTACTGGAAGCCTGTAAACGCTGTTTTGCCAGTTTATTTACTGACAGGGCCATCCATTACCGCGTTGATCAGGGCTTTGATCATTTCAAATTGGCCTTATCGATAGGCATCATGAAAATGGTGCGCTCTGATTTAAATGCCAGCGGTGTTATGTTTTCTCTGGATACGGAATCCGGTTTTAGCGATGTGGTTTTTATTACCGGTGCTTACGGTCTAGGTGAAAATGTCGTGCAAGGCGCCGTTGATCCGGATGAATTTTATGTCCACAAACCGACTTTTGAGCAAGGACATCGTGCGGTATTAAAACGGACCTTGGGTTCCAAAAAAATAAAAATGATTTATAGCGAGGGTCGCACGCGTGAACCCACCCGTAACATTGTTACTTCCGCTACCGAACGTAACCATTTTTGCCTGACCGATCAGGATGTTTTAACCCTGGCCGATTATGCCATTAAAATAGAAAAGCATTACAGCGCCAAAGCAAGGCAAGCTAAACCGATGGATATGGAATGGGCAAAAGACGGACTTGACGGCATTTTGTATATTGTTCAAGCACGGCCAGAAACAGTCGTATCCCAATTAAGCGGGATGATCTTGGAACAATATGTACTTAAAAGCCAAGCCACTCCCGTGGTTACCGGACATTCAGTCGGCAGTAAAATTGCTACCGGTAACGCCCGTATTATTGAGAACGTAAGTCAATTGGGAAGCTTTAAAGCCGGTGATGTACTGGTCGCCGACATCACCACGCCGGATTGGGAGCCGGTGATGAAAATTGCGTCAGCCATCGTCACCAATCGGGGTGGTCGCACCTGCCATGCCGCCATTATCTCAAGGGAATTGGGCGTTCCGGCGGTCGTCGGTTGTGATAATGCCACGACAACGCTAAAAAACAATTCACCCGTCACAGTGTCTTGCGCGGAAGGCGATAATGGCAAAGTCTATGACGGCATCCTTGATTTTGAAATACAGACCACTGACCTGGCCGGCTTGAAACGCCCAAAAACAAAAATCATGCTCAATCTTGGCAATCCGGAACTGGCCTTTAAAACCAGCTTTTTGCCCAATGACGGCGTGGGTTTGGCGCGTATGGAATTTATTATTACCGAATACATCAAAGCACACCCCATGGCCTTAATACACCCCGAGCGTGTTCAAGATGCCAACGAACGAGAACAACTAAACGAGTTGACGCGCCACCACGAAAAACCCGAAGACTTCTTTATCCAACGCCTGTCGGAAGGCGTGGGCACCATTGCCGCTGCCTTTTATCCAAAACCCGTCGTGGTAAGAATGTCCGATTTTAAAACCAATGAATACGCCACCTTATTGGGTGGACGCTGGTTTGAATTTAATGAACCCAACCCGATGATCGGTTTTCGCGGTGCCTCCCGTTACACCCATCCGGCTTACGCAGAAGGCTTTGCGCTCGAATGCGCAGCCATGAAACGGGTACGCGACGACATGGGTCTGACTAATGTTATCCTGATGATTCCGTTTTGCCGCCGTGTAAATGAAGCCAAAAAGGTACTTGAGTACATGGCGCAACTGGGTTTAACGCGCGGAGAAAATGGCCTGGAAATTTATGTGATGTGCGAGATTCCCAATAACGTCATCTCGATCGATGCCTTTTCCCAACATTTTGACGGCTTTTCCATCGGCTCCAATGACCTGACCCAACTGACGTTAGGCGTAGACCGTGATTCCGCCATCATCGCCGAAGACTTTGACGAACGCGATCCCGGCGTTAAAGAAATGATCCGGCTGGCCGTAGAAGGCTCAAAACGCAACGGCAAACATTGCGGCTTGTGCGGCCAAGCGCCGTCGGATTATCCGGAAATGGCAGAATTTCTGGTAGAAATCGGTATCGGCTCCATGAGTTTGAATCCCGATACCGTGTTACAGACTACCCAGTTGGTGCTGGAAACTGAAAAGCGGTTAGGTAGAACTTAAGTGGAATAAAAAGTAGGATAGGTAAAGCAACGCGACTTGCAAAGCACGAAGTGAAACCCATCGCATAAGCGATTAAATAGGATGGGTTTCGGCTATCCTACCCATCCTACGCGCTGCATTATAGGGCAATCGGTCATAATTGATGCAAAATACCTGCTGATAGCGTCAGTAAAATTTTTCTGATTTATTAGATGTTATTCAGCATAAAAAACAGATATTACAAGTTATTTCTGTTATCTTACTTATTACCAATATAAAACGTTAAAGCCCGTTAATAAATTATTCGGAATCCACGCAAAATGTCGAACTCTCTGCCAAAAGTCGAAGCCTTTCTATCAGACCTAAAAGAACAGCACTTATTTAAAGATGAAAAGACTCAGGGCAGTGTTCTTTGTATATTACTTTCTATCAAACGCGAGCAGCTAACCGGCGTAAAGCCTTTCGCGCAACCGGGTTTATCCTTCTGTTCTTAAGCATTAGCCTGCCTTTTATCATCCAGTTATGCCTAACGGATCTTCAGCCGCAAGTGGCATCAGGGATTGCCTGGCTTATCGCCCTGGTCGCGGCAGCCAGCTCTTTTTTTAATTGGCAGAAGACTTGGCAACTCTTTACACAAACACAACTGACATTGCAGTTTGCGCTCACAGAGTGAAAGTTAAGCTTCTTTGTTAATGCCATGTTTGCCAATCCGGCAGCTGTTCACCAGATCAGGCTGACAATTCAACATTCAACAAAATAAGGTTTAAAACATGGCTCCAGGTGAAAAGCACCAAAATTCAACGAGTGAAGGCTCAACTCGCCATCAATTTCGGATATTCCTGGCCTCCCCGGGTGATGTGCCTTTCGAACGGGAGTTGGCACGCGAAGCCATCACCCACATCAGTAACGAACGGCGCTTTCGCGATCGACTCAATATTCAAATTGTCGCCTGGGATCAACCCGGTGCTGCGGTGGCAATGGAGGCGGGCTTAACCCCACAAGCCGCTATTGCCCAAGGCTTACCTAAGCCTGAAGACTGTGATCTGGCCGTTATTATTTTGTGGTCGCGTATAGGGACTCAACTACCTAAAGATTTTGATATGAAGCCGGATGGTACAGCGTATTTATCGGGTACTGAATGGGAATGTGTTAATGCGCTTAATGCCTTTAAGAGCAACGGTAAGCCCATCGTTTGGGTTTATCGCCGTCCGGGAGCGCCTCAATTCGCTATCGATGATCCAGAATTAACCATCAAATCTGAGCAATGGCGTAGACTGCAAAACTTCTTTGCTGCCTTTACAAATGCTGAGGGTGTCTTAGTCGGTGGCATCAATTTTTATGAAACCCCGGATGGCTTTAGGCAACAATTCGAGTATCACCTTCGTGACCGCTTGGATAAGTTCCTAGAAACCTTGCCAATAGCCAACGCCTCTCCATCGGTTGAACAACAAGCATTAGTGATTTCATCTCGCTGGACAGAAACGCCCTATCCTGGTTTGGAAGCTTTTACGCCGGAACAGGCGCCGATCTATTTTGGCAGGGGGCGGGAAGTTGATCAATTACTACAACAATTTGCCGATACTCAAACGCGGTTTGTAGCCGTGGTGGGTGTGTCCGGTTCTGGCAAATCGTCGCTTGTAAAAGCCGGGCTTTTGCCTCGCTTGCGCAGCGGTATTATCGGCAACGCCCCGTGGATAGATTTAATTATCAAGCCCGGCGAACGGGGCGATAACCCCTACCTGGCTTTAGCCTTCGCACTTAAAACCGCACTTAATCTTAAAGGTAAAACCGAAAGTGATATAGCAAACGCAATGCAGGCAGATGCCACGGTGGCTCAACACTATTTAACGGACTTGCTGGCTAAAGACCCGCAGCTTGGCGAATTGCTGATAGTCATTGATCAATTTGAAGAACTGTTTACCCAATGCAAGGACGAGTATCGCCTGGACTTTCTGGG
The DNA here is from genome assembly GCA_903839795.1 of uncultured Methylococcaceae bacterium. GTDB lineage: Bacteria > Pseudomonadota > Gammaproteobacteria > Methylococcales > Methylomonadaceae > Methylobacter_C. The sequence continues at coordinate 4,640 of CAIMDR010000705.1, forward strand.
TTTGCTAAACGCTTGGGTATCTTGGCCGCGCTTAAGGGTTATTGCCACCTTGCGGGCTGATTTTTATGCGCGCGCTATTGAAGAACCCCAGTTGGCTAATTTACTGCGCCCGACGGGAACCTTTCCACTCGACCCGCCGAGCATAAACGCTATTTATCAGATGATTATCAGGCCCGCCGAAGCCGCCGGCGTGGAACTGGAAGAGGGCTTGCCGCAACGTCTGCTTGATGATGCCGGTAACGGCCCCGGTAGCTTGGCTATCATTGCCTTTACACTCAACCAACTCTATGAAAAAGAACAACAAAAGCCACAGCCCGTACAGACTATTAGCATCGCTGATTACGACACTTTTGGCGGTGTTAAAGGCACTATTCAGACCTGTGCGGAAGCGGCTTTTAAGGGGTTAAAAATCGACCTGGAGAGGGTTTTACCGACCTTGTTTACCCTTTTGGTTGAAGTCAACGAAAAAGAAATCGCCACCCGTCGTCGGGCCGCCCAAACTCAATTGCGGGGTGATGTAAAAACCCTGGCTGACAGACTGATAACGGCCAGATTATTGGTCAGTAGTGATGACAAAGAGCCGATGATAGAGGTCGCTCATGAAGCGGTGCTTACCGGTTGGCAGCGCCTGGATAAATGGATACATGACCATGCGACCGCGCTGCTCGCCCGCCGTGATCTGGAACAGGCCGCCAACGAGTGGGATAAATCAGGCTATCAAAGCAGCGCCCTACGCGCAGGCAGTTTGTTACAACGCTATTTGACCGCCGCTGCCCCTCGCTCCAAGATAGCGGATAACTATTTGACGGCCTGCCAACGTCGCCAAACAACGTCTCTCATGGGTTATGGCATGTTGGGCTTAGTTGTTATTAGTGTACTGGGCATTTTCATTGCTACCAGTAACACCGATTATGGGCAAGCCCTGGCAACTAGAGCCCTGTTTGTACAATGGGGTCTCTTGCCGGTAACGAAGCCGATCATGCTGCTTATCCCCGCCGGTGAATTTAAGATGGGTGATCTATCTGGCAAAGGCTTACCGAATGAAAGCCCCAGCCATAGTGTTACATTGACAAACGCCTTTGAGATGGGGCAATTTGAAGTCACCTTCGATGAATACGACTTGTTTGCCGCCGCCACCGGACGCAAAAAACCAAGCGATCAAGGCTGGGGGCGGGGCGATAAGCCGGTCATTAACGTGAGCTGGGACGAGGCTGTGGCCTATGCACAATGGCTTTCTGAACAGACGGGCAAGAAGTATCGTCTGCCATCCGAAGCCGAATGGGAATATGCCGCCAGAGCGACCACCGTCTCAGACCGTTATTGGTCGGAAGAAACTAAAAGTGGCAAAGACGATCCTGCCTGTCGCTATGCCAATGTCCTTGATAAGGGTCATGCTGAAAAGCTTAAGCAGGCGGGGTACGGCGTGCGTTCGGAGCCATTTGATTGCGATGATCGCTTCATGTTTACGGCATCGGTAGCAGAATCAAAGCAACTAACCCCCAATCCCTGGCAACTGTTTAATATGCTGGGGAATGTCTGGGAATGGACTCAGGATTGCTACGTTGACAGCTATAAGGACACGCCAAGAAATGGTTTGGCACAAGAAATGCTTGGTTGTTCTCTCCGTGTGTTGCGAGGTGGTTCCTGGAATAGTGAACCACAGGACGTGCGTTCGGCCTACCGCGACTGGGACTCGCCCGATACCCGCCTCAACTACTTCGGTTTTCGGCTCGCCAGGACACTTTAACTTTTTTCTTTTTGCTTTTTCCCTTTTGGGGGTATGGGGGCAGCGCCCCCATCGAAAATTTTTTTAAATGACTCAAAATACTCTGCCCAAAGCGGTTCAGGACTGCCACAATCTGTTGACCTGGCTGATACCTTTACTGGATAATTTCCCCAGAAACCGACGGTTTACGCTCGGTGAGCGACTGGAATCCGGTTTGCTTGAAATACTCGAATGTTTGGTTGAAGCGGCCTATGTTAAAAATAAGCGCGACCTGTTAAAACGCGCAAACAACCGTCTGGCGGTCATCCGGCATCTATGGAGAATGGCGTATGAGTTGCAAACTATCCCTGCCAAGCGTTACGAACATGGCGCCAGACTGTTAGAAGAACTAGGTAAGCAAGTCGGCGGCTGGTTAAAAAGTGTTGAAACTCCTCAATAAAATCCTCAAACCATGAAACGCTTGGGTAGAATTTGGCCTGATGTCACTTGCTTTGATAATCTGCTCAGTGCTTACCGCAAGGCTCGCAAAGGTAAACAGTCAAAACCGGCTGTCGCTGAATTTACACTAAATTTAGAAAGCGAGCTGCTCAGCTTGCAGCAAGACCTCATCGATTTCAGTTATCAACCCGGCCCTTATCGGCTATTTACCATTTACGAGCGTAAAAAACGTCAGATTGCTGCTGCCCCGTTTCGGGATCGTGTGGTTCATCATGCGTTAATGAATGTCATTGAACCCGCCATTGATCGCCGCTTCATTTTCGACAGTTACGCTTGTCGTCAAGGTAAAGGCGTACATGCTGCGGTAAATCGCTATCAAGAATGGTCAAACCGACATTCCGCACCCCATAAGAATTTTTAGTATTTTTTACTTATTGATAATAAAGGCTTTTTTATAATCCATTTTTCTGAGTATCCTGCATTGGAACTAACAATCCATGTTTTATCATCTATTCTCAGTCAATATTA
>CAIMDR010000706.1 GCA_903839795.1 uncultured Methylococcaceae bacterium
CCCGAAACATTTAAAGACTTCAATAACTTTTAAAACGAGAATAACTGGGCTGCAAGCCCCGTCACGCTTCACTACCCACTTTAATCATGACGAAAATCCCGATGTTAGACCTGACAGGTTTATAAAACCTGTCAGGTCTGTCCCTCGTACTAAGTTGCTATCCATCGGATGAGATGAAGTTACGTTCTGTCTTATGTTTTACTGCTGATATTATATGTTATTATTTGATCCTTAATTTTAAGCGAATGACTTTTTAGGAGTCGATATGCGTAGTTTATTTGTGCTTATAGTTCTCTCTGCCTTATTCATAGGGGGTTGCACTCCAATCTGGCAAAAAACCGAAGCAATACCCAGTGCTGCCGAAAGCGTGGAACAAATACGCGAAAAAGCGGAAAAAGGCGATGCAACGGCGCAATTTAATCTCGGTGTGTTGTATTACGACGGGCAAGGTGTCCAGCAAAACTATAAGCAAGCGACCGACTGGTATCGCAAAGCCGCTGCACAGGGTCATGCCATGGCGCAAACTAATCTCGGCATGATGTATGAACAAGGCCAAGGCGTTCCGCAAAGTAATAGCCAAGCTGTCGCATGGTATCGCAAGGCCGCTGATCAGGGTTCCCTGGTTGCACAATTTAATCTCGGTGTGATGTATGACGAAGGTCATGGTGTCCAACAAGATGACAAGCAAGCCACTTTTTGGTATCGCAAAGCTGCTGATCAGGGCGATGCAGCGGCGCAATTCAATCTCGGGGTGATGTATTACGAAGGCCGTGGTGTTCAGCAAGACTACAACCAAGCGGCCGCTTGGTATCGCAAGGCGGCTGAACAGGGCCATAAAAAAGCGCAGTTCAATCTCGGTGTGATGTATAGCGAAGGCCAAGGTGTCCAGCAAGACTATAATCAAGCCGTTGCGTGGTATCGCAAAGCCGCTGAGCAGGGCCATGACAAGGCGCAATTCAATCTTGGTGTGATGTACAAAAAAGGCCAAGGCGTTCCGCAAGATTACGCTCAAGCCTATATGTGGACAAACCTGGCGGCTGCTCACGGCTTTGAAAATGCGGTGACAACGCGAGATAGTCTCGTTAAAAAGCTAACCCCCTCGCAAATAGAAGAAGGGCAAAGGCTCGCCCGTGAATGGACGGCTAAACACCAGCAATCCGTGCAATAATTTTAAATACAGTACAAGACGCTGATGACTTGTATCAGTAAAATCCGTGAAATTGAGAGGCGGGATTTTGTTGTGATATACTTTCTTTACATTTTTGCATGCCAGGAGAAACTAAATGGCGACAATTACCTTTGATACATTGAAATTTGTCGAGAGGCTTGAAAAGGCTGGTGTGAGTCGTGAGCAAGCGTCGGCAATGGCAGAAGCCTTTAAAGATGCAAGTAGCGAGGCAGAGTTAGCCACAAAAAATGATTTGGATAAACTTGAAATTAGATTAACAGGTGAACTTAATTTAGTTAAGTGGATGCTGGGAGCTATCTTGGCATTAGCAATTGCAAACTTTGTAAAACAATTTTTGTAGATCAGTCAGCCTGCCGGATCTTTATGCCAAAAAGTTCATCGGGTTAGCTATCTATCGCTAACCCGAAAAATTTGGATTGCGCCTTACGCTGCTTTAACCACAAAGAACCACTCCCCCCAATTGTGCAAATGCACACCTATGTAATCAATAAACCGGCAATAACCGCGCACACCAAGATACTGACGACTCTAAGCGCCAAAGCCCTGCCACCTATTACCCATGAAAAAATGCTCTTGATGCCTGAATTGACGGATACCGCAATAAGAATAGCCAGCGCTGCGACTCTAACTTCTAAGGCATCTTTGCTCATTTGTGACAGGGAAAGGGTAATGGGGTCAACATCGGCCAAACCGGAAGCCGCTGCCAGAAAATAAGTGCCCATATTACCTAAATAATCTTTTAGCAAATTTGACAATAACATGATGAGCACTAAAAAGGCACCAAACTTTAACGCCATACCGAGTTGAAAAGGGTTTTGTAGTTTTATCTCGTCAATGGGTTGAAACCCTTGCCGGTTTCGCCATAACAAAAAAGCCGCCAGATAAGTAATCAGGGTCATAACCAGTAATGCCGGGAGCAGCGCACGGAACAAGGCAGGATTAATCACTGACGTTAAGAGCAGTGTGCGTGCAAACATGGTGGCGCAAGCGGTTAAAATGCCGGCCGCCAGCACGTTTTGCATACCGGGTTGTTGCTTTGATAATTTTGAAAGGTTAAGGGTAACGGCTGTCGAAGACACTAATCCACCCAAGACACCTGTTAAAACCGGCCCATGTTGGTTGCCCACAATTCTGATGGCAAAATAACCCAGGTAAGAAATACCGGCAATCAGCACCACCATCAACCAAATATGATACGGATTAAAAGCCGACCAAGGGCCGTAACCTTGATCAGGCAATATCGGGAGTATAACAACCGAGATCAGCAACAATTTTAGCGTTGCATTTATCTCTTCTTGTTCCAGTTTTTTTAACCATCCATGAAGCAATGGTTTAAAACCCAGCAATGAGGTAATAACCACAGCACTTGCAGAGGCCAGCGCAATATGGCCAAAAACCGTTAACGCACCCAAAGTAAAGGCTATCAGCGAGGCGATGATGCTGGTGATACTAAAATCCTGAAATTTATCCAGACTTTTACTGTAGGCAAGCAACAAGACCCAAGTAAGACCCAGAAAAAAAAAGCCCACCAAAAAAGGATTGACTTGCTGAGACAGGATGCCGGACAACCCGCCCAATAAACTAATCATGCCGTAGGTGCGGAGTCCTGCAACCCGCATACCTTCGGCTCTGTCGCGAGTTCGCCAGCCACGTTCCAAACCCATTAACAAGCCGATTGCCAAGGCAATACCCAAAAGCTTAAAGCTTTCCAGTTCAGTCATGATAGTAAATCCGGCTATTTATAAAATAGTTAAAATTTAAGTGACTACCCGGCTGATATTGGCTTTAACCATAGAGCTCGGATGACACAGATTATAAAAGGGTTTGTAAGTGTTCACCTCCCCCTTTGAAAAAGTGGGATTGAGGGGGATTTATCTAATAAAATCTCCCCTATCCCCTCTTTGTCAAAGAGGGGAACTGAATAGTTACGAGGTTTAACGCAATGCCGTTAAGTTAAACGCAAATTGCTTAAAAAAACTGGAGTGCAATCGCTTCAGCTATTGCCTGTAAAAACAGCTAAAGCTGTTTTACTCCAGATGTATGCTTTAACTTAACGGCATTGGAGTTTAACAGATTTTATTTTTAGTCAAAAAACCTTACCTTAAGTATTTATAGATACTGTTTTTATAAGATTGAAAAACGTCCCTTATCCGTGTCTATCAGTAAAATCCGTACCTTATGTGTTCTATTGTTTAATGGCTTGGAAAGTA
>CAIMDR010000707.1 GCA_903839795.1 uncultured Methylococcaceae bacterium
CAGGCAATAGCTGAAGCGATTGCACTCCAGTTTTTTAAACAACTTGCACTTAACTTAACGGCATGACTTAAGCACACGACTTGAACTCTATATAAAGCTGTACGAGAGCGCCCCAAACGCCACCACGCGCACTGCTTGGGTGGTCTTATTCCGGCCTCATAGACATCATATTAAGACCATTCACCACGAAGACACGAAGAACACGAAGAACACGAAGATTTTTCTTTGGTTTTTCTTCGTGAACTTCGTGTCTTCGTGGTCTGTAATATCTTTAAGTTGATGCGTGTGGGGTGGTCTTATTCCTGCCTACGCCTATCTATCTATATAAAGTAAACACGCAATAACCCTACTGTTATCAAGCTTACAGAAAACTGACAAAATGTTTGAAACACAACGCAAGTTTACCGACCCATCAGAACACTTAGACATTATAAATCAACAGGATAACTATAAATTTAGCGGTTGGCACACCGCTTGCTAAATACATAATGTCATTAACTACAACGTCCTATAACGAGGAGAAGATCATGGCTTTACGTCAATGTGCAATATACGGTAAAGGTGGAATTGGTAAGTCTACCACAACTCAAAATTTGGTTTCTGCGTTGGCAGAATTAGGCAACAGTGTGATGATTGTCGGCTGCGATCCTAAAGCTGATTCTACCCGTTTAATACTTCATGCCAAAGCCCAAACTACCATTATGAGTTTGGCGGCTGAAGCAGGTAGTGTTGAAGATTTAGAACTTGAAGATGTATTGAAAGCCGGTTATCGCGGCATTAAATGCGTTGAATCAGGCGGCCCAGAGCCCGGTGTTGGTTGCGCGGGTCGCGGTGTAATTACAGCGATTAACTTTCTGGAAGAAGAAGGTGCTTATGACGATGAACTTGACTTCGTTTTTTATGATGTACTTGGGGATGTTGTGTGTGGTGGTTTTGCCATGCCAATCCGTGAAAACAAGGCGCAAGAAATTTATATCGTCTGTTCGGGTGAAATGATGGCGATGTATGCCGCCAATAACATTGCCAAAGGTATCGTGAAATACGCCAACTCTGGCAGCGTTCGTTTGGCTGGTTTAATTTGTAACTCACGTGAAACTGCGCGTGAAGATGAATTGATCTCAGCTTTGGCTGCAAAAATCGGTACTACCATGATTCACTTTGTACCACGTGACAATGTTGTACAACGCGCTGAAATTCGTCGTATGACCGTAATCGAATATGAACCTGAAGCCAAACAAGCTGAAGAGTACCGTCAGTTGGCTATTAAAATTCGTGATAACAAAAATTTCGTCATTCCAACACCCATTACTATGGATGAACTGGAAGAATTGATGATGGAATTCGGCATTATCGACGATGTTGACGAATCAATTATTGGTGTAACAGCAGCCGCAGAAGCGGTCGCTTAATACCGAAGAACCGTAGAGACGCGATTTATCGCGTCTGACTGTAGATACGCGATAAATCAAGACGCGATAAATCGCGTCTCTACAGAATTTCCGTCCTAAAACCTTGCCTTTTGGGGGATTACCCAGGGCATAAGTAGGAGATAATCATGGCAGCTCTAACAAGAGAAGAGACAGAAGCACTGATTCAAGAAGTGCTGGAAGTCTATCCCGAACAAGCTAGGAAAGATCGCGCCAAGCATTTGGCAGTTAACGATCAATCCGTAGAAAAATCAAACAAATGTATTACTTCAAACCGTAAATCCCAACCCGGCACTATGACCATTCGTGGTTGCGCTTACGCTGGTTCCAAGGGTGTGGTTTGGGGCCCGATTAAAGACATGATCCATATATCACATGGCCCTGTGGGCTGTGGTCAGTATTCACGCGCGGGTCGTCGTAACTATTATGTCGGCACAACCGGTATTAATACCTTCGGCACGATGAACTTTACTTCTGATTTTCAGGAGAAAGATATTGTTTTCGGCGGCGATAAAAAGCTTGCCAAAATAATGAATGAAATCGAACAATTATTTCCGCTAAATAAAGGCATCAGCATTCAATCAGAATGCCCAATCGGTTTGATTGGGGACGATATTGAAGCGGTTGCCAAAAAAGCCAACAAAGAAATCGGTAAACCGGTTGTACCTGTCCGTTGCGAAGGCTTCCGAGGTGTTTCTCAATCATTAGGTCACCATATTGCTAATGACGCAATTCGTGACTGGGTTTTAGAAAACCGTGATGGTGATGAAAGCTTCCCAACCACACCTTATGATGTCGCTGTTATTGGTGACTACAACATTGGTGGCGATGCTTGGGCTTCACGTACTTTATTAGAAGAAATGGGGCTACGCGTAGTCGCACAGTGGTCTGGTGACGGCACTATTGCGGAAATGGAAAAAACTCCAAAAGTTAAACTGAATTTAATCCATTGCTATCGTTCAATGAACTACATTGCACGACACATGGAAGAAAAATACAAGATCCCCTGGATTGAGTATAACTTCTTTGGCCCCACTAAAATTGCTGAATCCTTACGCAAAATCGCTGCGTTGTTTGATGAAACCATCCAAGCAGGCGCTGAGAAAGTTATCGCTAAATATCAAGCTGAGTATGATGCGGTTATCGCGAAATACAAACCTCGCCTGCAAGGCAAACGCGTTATGTTGTATGTCGGCGGCTTGCGTCCACGTCATGTCATCGGCGCTTATGAAGACTTGGGTATGGAAGTGGTGGGTACCGGTTATGAATTTGGTCACAACGATGACTATGACCGTACCATTAAAGAAATGGGCAATGCAACGCTGATTTATGATGACGTAACCGGTTACGAATTTGAAGAATTTGTTAAACGGGTAAAACCTGATTTGATCGGCTCCGGTATCAAAGAAAAGTACATTTTCCAAAAAATGGGTATTCCCTTCCGGCAAATGCACTCTTGGGATTATTCCGGCCCTTATCACGGTTATGACGGCTTTGCCATCTTTGCCCGCGATATGGACATGACTTTGAATAACCCTTGCTGGAAACAAGTCAACGTACCTTGGAAAACAGTAGACAGTACCAAAGTAGCCGTTGCCGCAGGCGCGTAGTTTGTAGGGTGCGCATCGCGCACCTTTTGCAAGTCATGCGATGTACTTTGTAGAAGGTGCGCAATGCGCACCCTACCTTCCTTCAACCGTCGTCCACAGATTAGTGGCGCGTAGGAGCTTATCATGAGTCAAGATGTAGATAATATTCAACCTAGTTATCCTTTATTCCGTAACGACGAATACAAGGACAGCTTAGCCAATAAACGTGAAGCTTATGAAGAGCGTCACCCACAAGAACAAATTGATGAAGTCTTTCAGTGGACAACCACCAAAGAATATCAAGAACTCAATTTTAATCGTGAAGCGTTAACCGTCAATCCGGCTAAAGCCTGCCAACCCTTGGGCGCTGTTCTTTGTGCCCTGGGTTTTGAAAAAACCATGCCTTATGTACATGGCTCACAAGGTTGTGTTGCTTATTTTCGTACCTATTTTAACCGTCATTTTAAAGAGCCTGTCGCTTGCGTATCGGATTCCATGACGGAAGATGCTGCGGTTTTTGGTGGTCAAAAGAATATGATGGCGGGCTTGGAAAATGCCAAAGCCTTGTACAAACCTGAAATTATCGCGGTCTCAACCACTTGTATGGCTGAAGTTATCGGTGACGACTTAAATGCCTTCATCAATAATGCCAAAAATGCGGGCCATATCGAACAAGAATTTCCAACGCCTTATGCGCACACCCCAAGCTTTGTTGGTAGTCATACCACCGGTTGGGATAACATGTTTGAAGGCATGATCAAGTATTTCACGCTGAATCACATGGACGACAAAAAAGTCGGTTCAAATGGCAAGATTAACCTGGTTCCCGGCTTTGAAACGTATCTGGGTAACTACCGCGTCATGCACCGCATGATGAAGGAAATGGGTGTTGATTACACTTTAATGAGTGATCCTTCTGAAGTGTTGGATACCCCTGCCGACGGTACTTTCCGTATGTATGCCGGTGGTACTACCCAAGCTGAAATAAAAGACGCACCTAATGCGATAGACACTTTGTTGCTGCAACCTTGGCAGTTGGACAAAACCAAAAAGTATGTCCAAAACATTTGGCATCAACCCGCTACAGCCATCAATATCCCGATGGGTCTGGAATGGACCGATGAATTCTTGATGAAAATCTCCGAATTAACCGGCAAACCAATTCCTGCCTCACTGGAACTTGAGCGTGGCCGCTTGGTTGACATGATGACTGACTCACACACCTGGATGCACGGCAAAAAGTTCTCTTTGTACGGTGATGCTGATTTTGTTATGGGCATGACTAAATTTCTGTTGGAAATGGGAGCAGAACCTGCCGATGTATTGTGTAACCATGCCAACAAACGTTGGACGAAAGCCTTGGAAAAAATGCTGAAAGATTCCCCTTATGGACAAAATACAGTCGTCCATACCGGCAAGGATTTATGGCATTTCCGCTCCCTGGTATTTACCAACAAACCAGACTTCATGATCGGCAATTCTTATGGCAAGTTCATTCAACGTGATACTTTCTATAAAGGCGAAGAATTTGAAGTACCGTTGATACGCATTGGTTTTCCTATCTTTGACCGGCATCATTTGCACAGAATGACCACACTGGGTTATGAAGGCGCCATTTATATGCTGACCACCCTGGTTAATGCTGTACTGGAGCAGTTGGACAAAGAAACCAAAGGCATGGGTACAACCGACTATAACTACGATTTGATTCGTTAAAGTTGTGAATGTATGTGGGTGCGACTTTAGTCGTCCCCATAGATATCGAATTAAGACATTTCACCACGAAGACACGAAGAACACGAAGATTTTTCTTTGGTTTTTCTTCGTGAACTTCGTGTCTTCGTGGTGAATTAATATCTTTAAGTTGATGTGTATGTAGACGACTTTACTTGCCCCACAATTTTAAATGCGCATAACGGAGACCTCAATGCCTAGTGTCATGTTGAAAAAAAATACCGAAGGCAAATTAGTCTTCTACGTACCCAAAAAAGATTTGGAAGAAGTAGCGGAATCCGTTGAATTCGACAGCCCGGAAAAATGGGGTGGTGAAGTTTTACTCAGTGATGGTTCAAAATATTACTTTGAACCCATCAATGCACAGCCGGACTTCCCCGTTACCTTACGCGCAAAACGTTTAGATTCAGGAGAATAATCATGGCCTTATATATTGTTGAAGCAGATTGTATTTCATGTGGTGACTGTTTGCCCGTGTGTCCGACCGACTCCATTACCGAAGGCGCTATCGTCTTTAAAATTGATAAAAAAACGTGTACCGAATGTGAAGGGGATTTTGACATACCTCAATGCGTCAAAGTATGCCCTATTGATAATTGCATATTGCCACTAGAGGCATAATCTCATGAGCAGCCAGGACACATTATTAAGATATCTGGCTTTACGTATCGGGCTGGCCGCTCGTGCCTTACCCGATACCGATGCCAAACGCCTGTTTACCGTGCTGACCGACTGCGTTAGCTTGCCCATAACAGAAGATAAAATTGGCAGCATTAACCTGAAAACCCTCAAAACGGCTCAGGCCGGGGAATTTTCAAACATCGATGACGCTTTACTAAAAAAAGCATTGCACATTCTTAAACACAGTATCGAAACCGGCGAGACACAAAAACCGGTCATTGATAACTATACAGAAGGCGATATGCCGGGATCTGTTCGTATTGCCTGTGCCAGTAATGATGCCATCAATGTCGATGGTCATTTTGGCTCCTGTAGTCAATTTTTAATCTACCAGGTTGCCGCTGATGAAACCCGTTTAATCGACATCCGATCCACGAATAGTTTGGAGGGTCTGGATATGGAAGATAAAAACAAGTACCGGGCCGAGCTGATTCAGGATTGCCAGGTCATTTATATGGCCTCAGTTGGTGGACCTGCCGCTGCAAAAATCGTCAAACTGGGCATCCATCCAATGAAACTGTCGGGTACTGAAGCGATTACCGAGATCATTGATCAACTGCAAACCGTTATTTCAGGTACACCACCACCCTGGCTCGCTAAAGTCATGGGTATCGATGCCATCAATCGATTTAGATTTGAGCGGGAAGCAACCGGATGATTACCACCAGTCAAGTTAACGAAATAGCAGAAAAAATCAAGACATTAGGCCTTGATGAAACCACGATTTCGGCGTTAAGGCAGCATTATCAACCCATTCATTTTACTTATTGCATGGATGATGATCTTCCCAATAATACGCCTGTCATTGAACATAAAGACTTCAATCTTTATTTAATTGACGGCCGGGAACATTGCTTGTGCCTGACCAATAATTACGATACGGCAACCGGTATTGTCGTTGCTGAAACCTACCCTGACTAAACGGAACCTCCCATGCCCGGTCGTGAAAGCCCTGTTAGCGTTCCTTTTGCTGATTGCAGTTTATGTCTTTTTCGTGGCAAAACCCTGCTAATGGGACGCTGTATGCCTGGTGATACCTGCGTATCCGTGGAAAGCGGCCGGCAGATTGACCGCTTTTTCCGGGTTAACCCAAACTATGCCGAACAATACTTACACGATACCTTTTGGGAAAGGCGTGCCATTGCCGTCCGTTATGCACCACAAAAATCATTAACAGAGCTGATTCATGATGAGGATGAAGTGGTAAGACGCGCGGTTGCCTATCGGTTGCCGCAAGCTCAACTGCCTCAACTGCTTGATGATCCTGATCGGGAAGTGCGCATGACGGTAGCTGATCGGATTGCCTTGGAGGATTTGGAAAAACTGGCGAATGACTCGGATTACATTGTTAGATTAACGGTTGCCAGACGACTGCCGACAGGCCGCTTGTTTCGACTTATACGGGATAAAGATGCCGAAGTCAGAAAAGTGGTTGCTGAACGTTTGCCCGAGGTAAGCCTGGGATTAATGACGCATGATGACGCGCCGGAAGTCAGACGCATCATCGCTGAACGCATGAGCCCGGAAGATGCCGTTGCACTATTAACTGACCCCGATTGGGTGGTGCGCTATACCGCTGTTCAGCGCGTTGCACCCGAGGCCTTGGTCAACCTGCTTGATGATCCAGAACCTGATGTGAGGGCGGCAGTGCAGGAACGATTAATTAGCCACGCCAATCAGGCGCATGGGAACAAAAAACCGGAAGCATAATATGGCTGATCAACCTTTTCAACTGGATGGACAACAACTTGCAAAAATCTGCAAGCATACCCTGCCCGGCCCGGATGATGAATTATTACTCTCCAAACTGCAATCGCTCAATCCCGACTATCCCGTGCGTTTAGCCAAAACGGGTGAAGAATGGTATCGGCTGGGCGGCATTGTTGATATGGAGGGTAACCGTATTGCCAGCAATCTGATTGAGTGGACCGAAAGGACTTATATAGAATGCGGCAAAAATCTGCAAACGCTGATTGATCATGCGCGGGAACAAAAACTGATTGCCACGCGGCAAACCGGCAACACTCTGCATTTTGTTGTGCAAACCGGTAGTAAAGCACAACAATTTATACAAATAGATATTGATAAGACCCATGAAATATCTGATCGCTTACTGGTTAATGAGCGCAATCTGCCAGAAGATTTAGAAGAATTTATTGATCCATTGGAGCCGGAATGTATAGAAACATTCTGTATTGGAACGTCACGTTATTCTTATCGACGTAAAACTGACGTAGCGATTTTCATGGATGAAATCAATAAATACCACGTCGAAGAACATCCGGTACAGCGCTTTATAGATGACTGGAATCGAAGTAGTGCCTTGCAAAAAGCGGTACTTTCGGATGACTGGATTGTCCGGCCTTTTCGGCATACCGGACGCTTTGGAGAGCAAATTATTAACGTTGAAATCGTCAATACCCAGCAAAAAAACGTACCGCAATTGGACGATGTTCACGGTAAAAAAGGCCTTCCACTGCATAACCTGTTGACCCGATTTGATCGTCAGGCCGGCTATCCCTTTGCCTGGTTTTTTTATATGGTTAAAGGAAAACTGGTTTCTCCGAACAGCGGTGTCGCGGTTTTTAAGGATATTAGCGGAGATTTTTCTTATTTGCCGGAACGCGATGTCGCCGTACTTAAAGACTGGGTCAACACGCCTTATAGCGTGTAGCAAGTATTCAAGCCCCCTCGCTATGCTCTCCCCCTTTGAAAAAGGGGGACTGAAGGGGATTTATTTAAAAAATCTCCCCTACCCCATTTTTCAAAGAGGGGGACTGAATAATTACACAACACGAGCATTTTTATTAACCGCTTTGTAATGCAAAGCACCTTTTTAAACAACAGGAGTAAACACCATGTCAATTGCACAAATAAAAGCTTTCTCTGAACACGCTAAAACAGATTCCGGCTTAAAGGAAAAACTGTTGGCCGTACAAAAAATCAGAGAACTGATTGCTTTAGGCAAAGAATATAATTTTGAACTGGATGAAGTCGAGCTTTATCCACCCAACGAACCGCAATTTGTTGAAGAGCAACTTTCAGAAAGAATGGCCAAGGCGTTACTGAGAGTTTAGAGATGCACATGAAATAACTTAGGCATCTTGCTCCCTCTCCCACCGGGAGAGGGCTGGGGTGAGGGGATATAAGTGGTCAACTTATTTTATGCACGCTTCTTAGGTTGTCGTAGGTTACGGTAAAGTAACCAATCCCAACGTTGATACAACCCAATTATTGTTTTTTTTTGCATCAGGCGTAGGCTAAAATAAGACCACCCAACCGTAGCGCGTGCTAGCGTTTCCGGTACACTTATGCCGGAAACGCTTATTCTCGCTTATGCTCGAAAAGTCTTATTCCGGCCTACGCCGTTTCCGGTACTCAATCTTTATCAAAGATCAATCTCGATACCCACCGGACAATGATCCGATCCGGTAATATCCGGCAGAATAAAAGCCTCTTTAACTTTATCGACCAACACGTTACTGGTCAACACGTAATCAATTCGCCAACCGACATTTTTTACCCTGGCACCAGCGCGATAACTCCACCAACTGTAAGCAACCGTATCCGGGTGAAAATGCCGAAAGGTATCGACCAATCCGGCCTCAAGAAAACGACTGAAACCGTCGATTTCGACCTGCGTATAACCGGACGATTTATTGTAATTCGGCTTTGGACGAGCAATATCAATTTCCAGATGCGCAACATTAAAATCCCCGCAAGCAATGAGCGGTTTTTTACTTTGCAGTTGCAGGCAATAAGCCAGAAACTCCAAATCCCAGTCTTGCCGGTAATCCAGCCTTGCCAATGCCTCGCCAGAGTTAGGCACATACACATTAAGCAGAAAAAAATGTTCAAACTCCGCAACCAGCACACGCCCTTCCCTGTCATGCTCGGCAACCCCCATATCGTGGATAATTTGCAGCGGCACCTGCCGGGATAACAACGTAACGCCCGAATAACCCTTGCGTTCAGCGCAGTTAGAATAAATATGGTAGCCGTCTATGCCCTCCAGCGCCTTGTCAATCTGATCACTTTGCGCCTTGGTTTCCTGTAACAAAATACAGTCGGCATCAAGCAACGCCAGCGTTTCGGCAAAACCTTTGCCTTGTACCGAACGAATGCCGTTGACATTCCAGGAAATTATTTTCATACGATGATTCCGTTTGCTGGGTTTAAGGTTGAGTATTCAATGGTGAAAATACGCTTGGGTGCTATTGTAACCTTCTGCTTTTAGGCTATCCAAAGGTTTTCGGTTTGATTGTTAAGAAGGCAATGCGATTTTGCGTAACCATTTACGGTACGTCTATTAACCAGAAGTCTGTCAATTTCTTGCCAAAATGCAAAATAAAGCGTTTAATCTGACTTGCATAAACTTGCTCAGTACGAACACCGTAATGCTTCAAGCGTATTTTCCTCCGAATTGATTGAGCAATTTTAACGCCTGTTCATATAAAATTTCTGAAAGGGTATCGTATTTATTTTAGGGGCTAAATTTTACTAACTTAATGAAATTAAAATCATTTTTTATTTTTATAAACATTTTTAAAAACCGATGACGCAATGTTTCGCGTTTATTACAATGTTTGATTACAGTTTACATTTTTTCACAAGGAGCAAAAGCATGAAGAAATTATTGAAGTGGATTGGTATTGCATTTGTTGG
>CAIMDR010000708.1 GCA_903839795.1 uncultured Methylococcaceae bacterium
ACATTAATCACGGCGTTGGGCTGTGGCATAGGCAAAGACGAATATAATCTGGCCAAATTGCGTTATCACCGTATTATTATCATGACCGATGCGGATGTCGATGGCTCACATATCAGAACCTTATTGCTGACGTTTTTTTATAGACAATTACCGGAGATAGTAGAAAAAGGTTATATCTATATTGCCCAACCTCCGTTATACAAAGTTAAAAAAGGTAAGCAAGAACATTACGTTAAAGATGATGCCCAGTTAAATGAATATCTGATTCAGCTTGCGCTTGATAAAGCTCAGCTTTTTACCGATGAAACAGCACCCCCAATTCAGGGGCAGGGTCTGGAAAAACTCGCCAAAGAATTTACCGGTGTCGTGAGCGTCATCAATCGTTTATCCAGACGTTACGATGATGTTTTTCTTGAGCAGTTTTGTTATATGGATGTCATTAATGACGACATCAAACAAGATCAACAAAAACTCACCGCCTGGTTTGCCAAGATGGAGCAACAACTCAAAGATTGTGAAAGCAAGGCAGTGTTCTCAATTGAACTGGACTACAAGGCCGGTAACGAGTTTTCGGCAGTTGTTAATAAAAAACTGCACGGCATAACCAAAACGTTTGTATTACCCTCGACTTTCTTTAACGGCAAGGATTACCAAAAAATTTCCCAATACGCCAATGATACGGCGGGTATGTTTAATGAAGCATCCTATATGCAAATGGGCGAAAGACAACAGCCCGTCAACAGCTTTAAACAAGCCTTTGAATGGATGATGAAAGAAATTAAAAAAGGCCAGCATATACAGCGTTACAAAGGTTTGGGTGAAATGAATCCGGAACAATTGTGGGAAACCACACTGGATTCCAATAACCGCCGGTTGTTGCAGGTTAGAATTGAAGACGTGATCGCAGCGGATGAGATTTTCACTACG
The DNA here is from genome assembly GCA_903839795.1 of uncultured Methylococcaceae bacterium. Taxonomy (GTDB): domain Bacteria; phylum Pseudomonadota; class Gammaproteobacteria; order Methylococcales; family Methylomonadaceae; genus Methylobacter_C. Next base: position 928 of record CAIMDR010000708.1, read on the forward strand.
CTGATGGGTGATGTTGTAGAACCCCGACGCGATTTTATTGTTAAAAATGCCTTGGATGTCACCAATCTGGATGTTTAATTATGCTAACTTACCCTCAAATTGATCCCGTTGCACTGGCCTTAGGCCCTGTAAAAATACATTGGTACGGACTGATGTATGTGATTGGTTTTGCCGCTGTCTGGTTGATAGGGCAAAAACGGGCGGAACAACCTTGGTCACCCATTAAACCGGAAGCTATAGAAGATCTGGTTACTTATGGCGCGGTGGGCGTAATTTTGGGTGGCAGAATAGGTTATATTTTATTTTATAATTTTACTGAGTTTCTAAGTAACCCGATTATTCTGTTTAAAATATGGCAAGGCGGCATGTCCTTTCATGGCGGCATGTTGGGGGTTTTTATTGCGATGTGGTTTTTTGCAAAAAAACAGCAATGCACCCTGCTGCAACTGACCGATATTATCGCGCCGTTGGCACCGATAGGCTTGGGGGCAGGGCGCATCGGTAATTTTATCAATTCCGAACTCTGGGGCAGAACGACTGATGTACCTTGGGCGATGGTGTTTCCTAATGGTGGCCCGCTTGCGCGTCATCCGTCACAACTGTATGAAGCCTTTTTAGAAGGGTTCGTACTGTTTATTATTCTCTGGCTATATTCCGCTAAACCAAGACCGGTAGGCGCAATTACCGGGATGTCCTTGTTGTTCTACGGCTGCTTCCGGTTTTTTGTTGAATTTTTTAGAATGCCGGATGCACAGCTAGGTTTTCTGGCTTTGGATTGGGTTACCATGGGTCAGATACTATCAACACCGATGATCATCATTGGTGCTGGATTTATTTATTTTTCCTATAAAAAAAGTATTCCGAGCAAGTAAAATGTGTATTTACTGATATTCTGTTTGATTGATCATAATCCGGTCAAACGGAATATCAGCAATAGGGAAATGCCATGAGTTATAACGAAGCAGAAACACGTTACTACCTGATTGATCCCGTATTACGAGACAAGGGCTATGACGATCATTTCAAACTTAAACTGGAAACGCCCGCGCCGGTAGAAGCCATCGGTCATAAAGGCCGCAGACGTGCCGGAGGCGGTCGCACTGATTATCTGCTTTGCGTACAAGCAGGCGATAGTCCTAAACCGTTACCTGTTGGCGTGCTGGAAGCCAAAAAACAATCAGAAGACCCGTTAAAAGGCATGCAACAAGCCAAAGGTTATTCCGAATGCAGCCGCTTTAGCGTTCAGTATGTATTTGCCACCAATGGTCATTTATACGGTGAATACGATAAAACCAGCGGTTTGCAAACCGGGCCACATTCACTCAAAGACCACTTCCCTAGCCATAATGACTTAACCCGTCGTTATGCTAAAGATACCGGTATTGATCTTGGCAAACCCGAATCAGCCCTGTTATTTATGGCTGATAGTCCGGCTTATCCCAAAGCCCGCTATTATCAAGATGCTGCCATTCGCGCCTGCTTCGAAAAAATACTTATTTGTGAACAAAATCATAAAGATAGTCGTGTTTTACTGGCGCTGGCAACAGGCGCTGGTAAAACCGTCATTGCGGCAAACTTGCTGTGGCGCTTGCACCAAGCCCAACGCTTGCACCAAGCCCAACGCTTGCCAAAACCGGCTTTGTTTCTTTGCGACCGCGATGAGTTGCGTGAACAGGGTTACAACAAACTTAAAGCAGTCTTCGGCGACAATGCCCGATTGGTTACCAACAATAAAGGCGAAAACAGCGCCAAAAATGCCCGGATACATATTGCAACCTACCAAACTTTGGGATTGGATGATGACGAGAATGACACCATCAGCTTTCTTAGCAAACATTATCCGATAGATGCCTTTAGCGTCATTATTATCGACGAATGCCATCGTTCTGCCTGGGGGCGTTGGTCAGAAGTGTTATTACGCAATCCCAATGCCATACAAATCGGCTTGACCGCTACGCCTCGTGAACTGCGCGAATCCAAAAATCAAAGTAAAGAAGATACGCTTATTACTGCAAACAACCTTAAATACTTTGGTAATCCGGTTTATGAATATTCCCTGATACAAGCGCAGGAAGACGGTTATCTTGCAGCTTGTGAAATTGTCAAACGCCGTGCGTCCATTGACGGTAAAACCTTTACCAGCGATGAAGTGTTTAAAGCCAAGCCGGTTGATGCTAAAACCGGCCGACAAATCAGGCAGGAAGAAATCAAAGACCAATACACTTCCAGGCAATTTGATAGCCAACTGGTCATGCCGGAACGCATCGCTGCTATGTGCGAAGATTTGTTTAAACAGCTTTGTCTGCACGGCGGCCCTGAACAGAAAGTGATTATCTTTTGTACCCGAGAACTTCACGCCGATCGTGTTGCCATGCAGATGAATAATCTTTACAGCGAATGGTGCAAACAACAAGGGAAAGCCGCCAAAGAATATTACGCCTTTAAATGCATGGGTACCGCCAACGGAGGGCGCGAAATGATTGAACCGATGCGAGGCTCCGGTGAACGGGCTTTTATTGCCTGTACCGTTGATTTACTGGCAACCGGCGTTGATATAGAACGGCTTAATGCCGTAGTATTTTTTAGGTATCTGGAATCCAGTATCTTGTTTTATCAAATGCTCGGGCGAGGTACCCGTATTGATGAAGTCACGCAAAAATATAAATTCTGGCTATACGATTACACGGGTGTAACCGATTTATTTGGTACCGATTTCATTACCGCGCAAAATTCGGGTAAAAAGAAAAAACCAACGGGCGGCGGTGACGGTGGCGAGGGAGAAGGAGAAGATGAACCACCGGTGATTCAAATAGCGGGTCAAATTGTCACCGTCAATTCAGAAGGCCGCTTTATCCTCACTCGACGAGAAGGACGGGATGTAAAAATACCGATAGATGAATATTGCCGTGAAATGCTGCAACGGGTGGTCAATGAAGCAAGTAACTTACAAGATTTTCGGCAGTTATGGATAGAAAACAAAAAACGCCGCGAGTTTATTGATCATTTATTGGGCGAAAACTACTCGCCCGAAGTATTACGGGAACTGGAAAACATGCAGGATTTTGATTATTACGACATGTTCGCCCACCACGGTTACCATGCCCAAGCCCTAAAACGGCAAGAACGCGGACAGCGTTACCTTGATCAAAATCTACCCTGGTTTGAAGGTATGCCAACTGAAACCGAGATTGTATTAAAAGGCTTTGGTCATCAGTTTAGCTTGGGTGGCACCGAGGCATTGGAATCAGATTCACTCTGGCAAGTGCCGGAAATTAGTCGGGCGGGTGGTTTAGCCGCTTTGAAAAAATGGGGGCAACCAGGAGCGGTGATATTGGAAGCGAAACAGAGGTTGTTTGGGGTATGAGTATTGAATATGTTGCTTTTGAAAAGGCTTTTGTTTCTGAAGCGGTAGGGCGATTCAAAATTAAAGAATCGGAATATAGTCCTTCTGGTTTAATAAAAGTTGTTGATCAGGGTCAAAGCCTAGTTTCAGGTTTCACTGACCAAGTTGATTTAATTAGAAAAAACATACCTTATATCGTTTTTGGAGATCATACAAAAGCAATTAAGTTTGTTGATTTTCAGTTTGTAGTTGGGGCGGATGGAGTAAGACTTTATAAACCTGCCGAAGGCTTTGATGCTGAATTTCTTTTCTTTTTTCTGCGAAGCGCTAACCTTCCGAGTGATGGTTATGGTAGGCATTCAAAATACCTCAATGACTTGTGCGTTCCAAAAATAGATTTAGAAAATCAACTTATTATCACTGCCCAAATTAAAGTCCAACTCGCCGAAGTAGAAGCCGCCCGTAAGGCTTTGCAATGCCAACAACAGGAAATCGTCAATCTGGCGAACACCCTTATCCGTGCAAGCCTGGAACAATCCGTAGGAGCGGGCCATGCCCGCGATTTGAGCCACGGCGATGACCCTTCGCGGGCACGGCCCGCTCCTACGGAATGGCAACAACAGGAAATCGTCAATCTGGCGAACACCCTTATCCGTGCAAGCCTGGAACAATCCGTAGGAGCGGGTCATGCCCGCGATTTGAGCCACGGTGATGACCATTCGCGGGCACGGCCCGCTCCTACGGAATGGCAACAACAGGAAATCGTCAATCTGGCGAATAGCATTATCCGTGCAAGCATAGAACAATCTGTAGGAGCGGGCCATGCCCGCGATTTGAGCCACGGCGATGACCCTTCGCGGGCACGGCCCGCTCCTACATCCGTCACCGAAATCCGGTTGGGCGAGGTATTGGAAGAAATCAAAAAAGGCATAGGTGAAACTTGGGCGGATTATCCGGTATTGGGTGCAACCCGTGGCGGTTTGGCACCTGCCAAAGAGCAGCCCGGAAAATATCCGCAACGCTATAAACCGGTATCTTGCGGTACGGTTTTTTATAATCCCATGCGTATTTTGATAGGCTCTATTGCCTTTGTGGATGACGACGATGAGCCAGGCATCACCAGCCCCGATTATGTGGCTTTGCGAGGCAAACCCGGATTGGTCGATTCACGCTGGTTTTATTACTGGCTCAGGTCGCCTTATGGCGAGCATTGCATCAATTCATTGGCACGCGGCGCAGTCCGTGAACGCATGTTGTTTAACCGACTGGCAGAAGGTTCAATCCTGCTGCCATCTTACCCGGAACAGCTCAGAGCGTCTAAAGCCTTGGCAACATTGAAATCAATGAAGTCCGCCATACAAAAACAATTAAATGACCTTGATAAAATCCCTGAACGCTTGCTTGCGCAAGCCTTTGAGAAGATATAGTTATGGTATGCCAAAATAAATTTGTTGTAGGAGCGGGCCATGCCCGCGATCATGGGCGATCATAACTCTGTTCGCGGGTATAGCCCGTACCTACAAAAAAATAGACCTGGACATAAAGCTTTACGCAAAGGAAGGGTATCCCTGCCCAACCACATTTATTCGATAACCACTACAACGCTTAATCGACAACGTTTTTTTGATGATTTTATCGCTGGTTGTGCTGCGGCACGGTGTTTTGAAAACACGATAATTCTTGGTGATGCAAAAATGCTGGCGTGGGTGCTGATGCCGGATCATGCGCACTGGCTTGTTGGTTTGGGTAAACAAGATAGCTTGAGTATTGTTGTCAACCGACTGAAATCGTCCAGCTCAAGATTGGCAAATAAAATTCTTGGTCGGCGAGGGATACTCTGGGAACCCGGATACTATGATCATGCCTTACGCGCAGAGGAGGAGTTACTCGATACTGCCCGATACATTATTGCTAATCCGTTAAGAGCGGGATTGGTTAAGCGGGTAGGCGATTATCCGTTTTGGAATGCGATTTGGGTTTGATTGTCAGCCGCGACAGTAATCAGATGGTTGGTGACCATTACGAGGATGTCCTCGTAATGGTCGAAATCAATTCAAGCGCAAATGCAAAATCCCGGATTTTAGCGGGCAAAAAGTTTTTCGCGGGCATGACCCGCTCCTACAAAATACATCTATGAACACTAAGCCAGATAATACGATCAAAACAGCAAAAAAAACCAAAGCACCTAAAGCTATCGCTTCTACACAATCATTATCCTCATTTGTTAAAGCCATTTGCGATGTAATGCGCCGCTCCAATTGCGCCAGTGCTTTACAGTATGTGCCGGAATTAACCTGGATTCTTTTTTTGCGCATTATGGATGCGCAAGAAAATAAGGCGAAAGAAGAAGCCGAAGCATTGGGTAATGATTATATGCCGGCCTTAACAGCGCCATACCGCTGGCAGGATTGGGCTGCACCGTATTTTGATAAAAGTGATGCAGATAAAATTTCGGCAGATAAACCGGTTGGTTGGAAACGAAATGAATTATATGCCGCCGGTGACGGTCAGTTGTTTGCCTTTATCAATGATGAACTGCTACCGCATTTACACAGCTTGGATGTTGACCCTAAAACCCAGTTGCCCAACCTCAATGCCAGCCGCAAACAGCGGGTGATTGGCCGGATTATGACGGCGGTGGAAAAAGTGCGGGTTGATAGCGAAACCAATCTGCGTGATATTCTGGATAAGGTGCATGAAATCCATATTGATCATATTGATGACACTCACTTTTTTACCCTGTCGCAAGTCTATGAAGATTTATTGCTAAAAATGGGCGAGAAAAACTCGGACGGTGGCCAGTTTTTTACGCCTCGTGAGGTTATCCGGGGCATGGTGCATGTACTTGACCCGCAAGCCGGAGAAACGATTTACGATCCCTGTTGCGGTACCGGCGGATTTTTGGCGGTGGCTTTTGAACATATCAATCGGAACTTGGGCGATGCACCCGCTGCTACGACATTGGATGTACTGAAACACGATACTTTTTTTGGTCGTGAAAAAGAAAATCTGGTCTTTCCTATTGCGTTAGCTAATTTGATTTTGCACGGCATCGATCAACCTAATCTCTGGCATGGTAATACATTGACCCATCGTGCCACCTATGGCGGTTTGTTTGAGGAAGCGCCGCCAACCTTTGATGTGATTTTGACCAATCCTCCGTTTGGCGGGAAGGAAGGTTCTGATGCCCAGAAAAATTACAGTTTCGAAACCAGTTCGACTCAGGTTTTGTTTCTACAGCATATTTTGGCGGAGCTGAAAGAGCCTCTGGACGGTAAGCCGGGTGGTCGGTGCGGAATTGTGTTGGATGAAGGGCTCTTATTTCGAACCAATGAAACCGCGTTTGTTGAGACTAAACGCAAGCTGGTCGATGAGTGTGATTTGTGGTGTATCGTTAGTTTGCCGGGTGGGGTTTTTTCTACAGCAGGAGCCGGTGTTAAAACTAATTTGTTGTTTTTTACCAAGGGTAAAAAAACCGAACGTATTTGGTATTACGATTTGTCACAAGTGAAAGTCGGCAAGAAATCACCGACGACCCTGGCGCATTTCGGTTTTGATCAGCAAGGCGGTATTTTAGAGAATGCTGATTTGCCAGTGACATTAACGGCTGATTGGTTAGCTCAAGAAAATAATCAGGGCAAAACATTTCCTTCATTTGCAAGGTTGTTCGACAAGCGAGGAAGCCCGGAAGCTGACAGCGATTTTTCCTGGACGATAGACTTTACCGGTCGCCGTGCAAAGGCTCAGGCAGACATGTTGCCGTTTTTGGAAACCGTTAAAAATCTTACCGAAGCATTACTGCCGCTAAAAGAGAATTTGAAAGCGCTGAAAAAAGATAAGGCCGGCAAGGAGAAAATATCCGTTATTGAGGAAGCGATCAAAGCTCAAGAAAAAGCAATCCGCGAGGCTCACACCAAGGCAGTTGATATTGATGCGGCGGTTTATGATTTGAAAGCCGTTAATCCTAATATTAAAGCGGTGAGTGATACCCGCACAGTGTTGGAAATTATTGAAAATATCAATCTGCAAGGGCAGATTGTGGCAGAGGCTATGAATAATTTACGGTGTTTTTTGGGAAATGGTTAATACCCAGATTTATAGACTTATCACTCGCGATAGATAGGCTCGAAAATTGGGTTGGTGCGGCAGCTTTTTAGTTTCCGGATGCTAATGACGTGCCGAAAGAACATTATATCTATTTTTAAAATCCGATAAACGAAAAAACACATGAAGCAATATTTAGAATTACTCGATAAAATACGCACAGAAGGCACTTTAAAAGGCGATAGAACCGGTAGCGGTACGTTGTCTATTTTCGGCCATCAAATGCGTTTTGATTTGGCCGAGGGGTTTCCCTTGGTGACTACCAAGAAAATTCATTTAAAATCAATAATTTATGAATTATTATGGTTTTTAAGAGGTGAGACTAACCTGGGTTTTTTACATGAGCATCAGGTTAATATCTGGAATGAATGGGCCGATGAAAAAGGGGATTTAGGGCCGGTGTACGGATATCAATGGCGTTCATGGCCCACTCCGGATGGTCGCCACATTGACCAGATTCAGCAGGTTATTGAGCAGCTAAAAAAAACGCCCAATAGTCGGCGAATTATTGTCTCGGCGTGGAATGTGGCAGATTTACCCGATGAAAATATAAGTCCGCAACAAAATGTAGCGTGCGGTAAAATGGCCTTGGCACCTTGTCATGCCTTTTTTCAGTTTTATGTGGCCGATGGCAAGTTGTCATGCCAGCTCTATCAGCGCAGTTGCGACACTTTTTTAGGGTTGCCGTTTAATATTGCCAGTTATGCATTATTGACGCATATCGTGGCTCAGCAGGCCGATTTGGAAGTGGGCGATTTTGTCTGGACGGGTGGTGATGTGCATTTATATCTTAATCATCAGGAGCAGGCTACATTGCAGTTAAAACGTAAGCCGTACAAACTTACGACGTTAACAATTAAACGTAAACCAGAATCAATATTTGATTACCAGTATGAAGATTTTTGTTGTGCCGATTATCAAGCCCATGAACATATCAAGGCCCCGATTTCTGTTTAATGAAATACCTTCTTTTTTAGTAAAAAGAGCTATCAAAAAATGAACATAATACACAAAGCACACCCTTGGCACGGCATTAAACCGGGCGATAATGCGCCAACCATCGTAACCGCATTTATCGAAATTGTTCCGTCCGATACGGTTAAGTATGAAATAGATAAAGAAAGTGGTTATCTTAAAATTGATCGGCCACAAAAGTTTTCCAATATGATTCCTACGCTTTATGGTTTTATTCCACAAACCTATTGTGCTGAAAGAATTGCTGAATATGCGGAACTTAAATCAGGAAAAAAAGTTGCCAAAGGTGATGGCGATCCTTTGGATATTTGCGTTTTAAGTGAACGTAGCGTAACCCACGGCGATATATTATTACAGGCAATTCCTATTGGCGGTTTTCGTTTGCTGGATGGCGGCGAAGCTGATGATAAAATAATTGCGGTGATGAAAGGAGACGAATTTTATCGGCAATGGAATGATGTGTCAGATTGCCCTGAGTCTTATATCAATCGCCTTAAACATTATTTTTTGACTTACAAGCATCTTCCCAGTGAAAAGAGTATTTGCGAAATAACCAATGTTTATGGGCGTGAAGAAGCGCATGAAGTGATTAGGCGTTCCATGGAAGATTATCAAAACCATTTTGGCTGCGAGGAAGCCTCGATTTAAGTGACCCATTTAAAGCGGGACGATATTGCAGATACCATCCCTTCAAGGGATGGTATCTGTCTTGTTTTAAGCGGGTAGCCAATAGGTCGTGTTTAGGATTATAAGGTTTTAAGATATTCCAGGGTCATAAACAATGCCGCGATTGAGCGGGCTTCGGTACAGGCGCCCGTGGCAAGTAACGCGTTGATATTATTTATTTTCCAGGGAATAACTTCCAGTTCTTCCGGCTCATCACCCGCTAGTTTTTCTGCGTACAAATCCTGGGCAATGACTATTTCTGTAATATATTCCAAATAAGAGGGTGCTAAAGAGAAAGAACTCAAGTGATGCAGCTTTCTGGCACCAAAACCTACTTCCTCTTTAAGTTCCCTGTTGGCGGCCTCTAAAAATGATTCACCGGCATCGGTTTTGCCTTTGGGTAAGCC
>CAIMDR010000709.1 GCA_903839795.1 uncultured Methylococcaceae bacterium
AATGGCGTGGCGCATGGGAATTAATTAATCAAGAAGTATTTAATCGTTTGATTGTAGAGTGTCCCCGCTTTACTGGCAATAAAAAAATCAACTGTAAAACAATGAGACTTGGTCTTTAATTATTATATTTTAATGCGAGAATGAAAGTCCCCATAGCCACTCTATCATTCATTATCTTCCTGGAAGCGGCAATATTATCCGCCGGAAACTAAGTTGTAAGGTGCGCGATGCGCACCCGCTTTTTATGGCAGTCGAACAAGATAAATTTTGGCATTTTGCTAATCTGGAGTTTTATATAGATTTCTGTAATTTTTTAAGTACGCTTTTGCTAATCGCACTGACGAAGTCTTCACTATTCTCATAATCTTGGCTTTGTATAAAATCGACAATCGACATTACCAATTTTTTGGTGCCGGCTATTTCTTCAAATGAACGACCACAACCTTGGCAATGAGTGCCTTCATAAGTACATTTATCAATACAGGGGTTAAATTTCATGGGATGCCTCATTGGTTAGTTATGGTTGTATTATCGCATTACCTGCCAGGATTTACATAGCGTCACCTTTAAGTGAATAACGTTGGGTATAGCTTTTCAGATAAATAATTTCCTTTTAAAATGGTGCATCCTATTAATTAATAACAGAAACTTTAAACGTCTATAATCTATAAAGTATAAAAAGAACGGAGTTTTAAAGATTAATCAATCCGTAATCGTAATTTTGATACAATAATCAATTTGTAAATCAATCCAATTTGCCCCCATTGATTACGTTACCCCCTAAAGAACACCACAAAAAAAACTTTCCCGATGTGCTGGTACGCTGGCAACAACGCGACAGCACTAAAAATCACAATAAACTTACCTCGCAAAGTTTTAGCGAACCCAAACAAGAAATTGCCGCTACCGGTTATGACCTGTATTTGAATCGTTATAAAGAAGTGATTGATGAACCGCTTGAACATAGGCCACCCAAGCAGTTAATCGCTAAACCTAAGGAATTGAAAATTAAGATGAATGGCAGGTTGGAGAAGCTTGAAGGGTTGTTGAAGTGAGTTGGCCGATGGTAAAAATTTCTGATTTCTGTTTAACAGGGAGTGGCGGGACACCTTTAAGAAGTAACTCTGCATTTTATGAAGGAGATATACCTTGGATTAAGTCTGGAGAGTTACGTGAAAATATTATCACTACAGCTTCAGAATTTATAACACAACTTGCTATAGAAAAAAGTAGTGCCAAAATAATACCAGTCGGTTCTATTTTATTAGCAATGTATGGTGCAACTGTTGGTCGTTTAGCTATTTTGGGAATTGATGCTGCAACAAATCAAGCTGTATGTAATATTATCCCTGACAAAGAAAGAGCTTTTACTAGATATTTGTATTATGCACTTTTGACTAAGGTACCTGATCTTTTAAATAATGCAGTCGGTGGAGCGCAACTTAATATTAACCAAGGAATCATAAAAGATACTGAAATCCTACTCCCGCCACTCCCCGAACAAAAACGCATTGCCGCCATTCTCGATCAAGCAGACGAAATCAGACGTGATCGTGAATTAGCCATAGCCAAGCTGGATCAACTGGCACAGAGCATTTTTGTGGAGAT
>CAIMDR010000710.1 GCA_903839795.1 uncultured Methylococcaceae bacterium
ACTGATACCTAACAGGAGTGTTACTAAAAATTTCGTTTTCATGGTTTACCCAAAATTAATTGCGAAAATGTGACCCAATGCTTTCTAAAAAAACTCATTAGCCTCCACCTAAGACAATACTAATCAATGTATTTTCAAATAGTTAGACTTTACTTTGCTTTGCTTTGCTTTGCTTTGCTTTGCTTTGCTTTGCTTGCTCGAATAGTCTATTTTGTCTGCTAACAAATGACAATAAAAATCTAATAAATCGCAGAAATGACAAAAATGGATAATACATTAGCGACGACCTGATTGTCTTTGAAGCTCATGTAAACTCAACAGTTATAGCCACCGGCCTCCTTCATTTATTCGTAACCGTTCACCTACGGTGACACTTGAAAAACAAGCGTATACCGCGATTGCTGAAGAGGAGGAGCGCTTACGTGTTCTCAATAATGCGAAATCCGAAAAGAACCGTCAAAAACGCCTACAGCAATATGACAGCGCACCGACCAACACCGTCAGGAATGCCTGGTCAAAAGTGACCTACTGACCCTGATGGCTTGGTTGGATGAATGTGAGCTCCCCAAACTGCAAGGACAAACTTAATCTATTCGCAACCACATCGACGATATAGGCGTATGTTACCAGCAAGTTGAAGAAATTTGTCTTGAACTGGCCAAGACACTGGCGACAGAAACGCTCAACATCGTGGGACTTGCCTGGCAGCATGCCCATCAACTTAAAAACCTCATTTAGCCACAAATTTACACAGATAACCACAAATAATACATGATGTTACGCACTGCCGACAACCAACCAAAAGGGTGATTAAAAGAACTAATCCAACACGTTGTTTATCTCAGTAAATCCGTGTTTATCTGTAGTTCAACTGCGTTTTTTAGGATCAATCGCATCAGTACAAAGGCGAACAGAAAAATATCATGTGGCCGAGCGCGATTTTTGGCTGGAAGTGGCGACACCGTCATTAGGTGAACAGGCACCGCAGCAGATAGCACAAGTCTTTGAGTTGTTCAACGGCATGGTTAGGGCATCGGCAGAAGCGACCATGATCAGAGATACCACTCCAACGCCAAATTTTTGAGTGACCCATGCCACTATCAAAATAGCACTGAAACACGAAGCTACGGAAAGGAATTTGCCTTTTAGGCTTAAGTTGATCGGATCGTAAGGCGACTCGCAATAAATACCCTCCACCAACTTTTCGGAAAATCATTTGAACACCCTGTATTCTATGGATATGATTTTCACACTGCATCGCTAAAAACATGACCCCTTTATCGAAACAATATATTGCTACGCTTAAAGATGCAGCAAAAAAACTAACCGGCGAAAAAAGACGAGCGTTTGAGGCGCAAGTAACCCTTGATTATTTTAATTCAAAACCCTATTTGGCTGAACAAACCTTAGGTTGATGATATGGACTCCTCTCACGCCTTGGTGCTATAAAAGCACAGAGAATTTTTTAACCGACGTAATGAGGAGTCCAACATGAACAATAGCGTAATTGGCTTAGACATAGCAAAAAATATTTTTCATCTGTTTACTTTTCTGGATGATGGAAAAATCCTAAAAAAGAAACTTAAACGCCATGAATTGCTGGTGTTTTTTGCCAACTATCCAGTCAGTATTATTGGCATAAGTAATCGTTCAAAAGTCTTTTAACATTTCTTAATATGACAAAGTGCTTGCAGCAAGCAGATTATATAAAGTTGACGGTAATTTATTTTGTTAAAAGACTTTTGATCACCTACTTAGAAGCGTGCGGAAGCTCCCATCACTGGCCCAGAGAACTGACCAAGCTCGGTCATGAAGTTATCCTGCTGAATGCGCGTTTTGTCAAAAACTATGTACTCACGGGTCGCTCATTTTTTCTAGTGGTTCGTAAGGTTTAAAAACACTACATGTAGTGTTTTCAGGAGTTTTTATAAAAAACTATCGCCCAACAATGACTGTATGTCATAAGCTTTATTTTTTATATCTAAAAAAATGATATTAAAAGTTGAAATGTTGGTAACTTTGCCTTGTTTGCTCAATAAATAGCACCAATCTTCCTAACTGCCATTAAAAATGAGCGAACCGTGAGTATGTAGTTGGCAACAAAACTGATTTTAATGATGCCGAGGCTATCCATGAAGCAGTCCTTCGCCCGAACAAGCGGGTGGTAGCGATCAAAACCGTTGCGCAACAGGATATCCGACTGGTTCATAATATTCGCAAAGACCTGGTTGATCAACGCACAGCGTTGGTTAACCAAACGCGAGGCTTGCTGAGTGAGAGAGATATCGTTATTAATCAGGATATTGAGCGGTTTAGAGAACAATTACCGCTGATATTAGAAGACGCTGAAAACGGCTTAACCACCTTGACCCGAGAGCTGTTTGCAGAACAATACGAAAAAATTAAAACACTGGATGTTGAAATCAAAGTCCAGGATCAACGGATCAATCGCTTATGCAATGCAAACGACCTCAGCAAACGATTTCTTGATGTCTCAGGCGTTGGGCCACTGACGGCAACGATCGTGGCAGCCGATATTGGTGACAACGGCAAGGGCTATAAAAGCAGCAGGGATTACGCAGCCAGTTTAGGTGTGGCTCCTAAACAGCACAGTAGTGCTGATAAGCAGCATTATCTGGGAATCAGTAAACAAGGGAGCCGGTATATACGAACCTTGCTGATACATGGTGCGCGAGCCGTGTTAAAAAATTGTACCAAGAAAACGGATAAGCTGAGCTTATGGTTACAAGCACTGGTAGCACGGCGCGAATTTAATAAAGCCGCTGTTGCACTCGCCAATAAAAATGCGCGGATATTATGGGCGATGGCGAGCAACGGCAAAGACTATGAAGCCTTGGCTGCCTAGGCAATAATGAAAACCGGGTTATCCACCCTTTGCTCACTGACTACGAGCAAGAGAGAAGGACTCTCCGTCAGAGGACAAAGCGTGGATAACCCTCTAACAAACCTTAACAGTTAACCAGGTAAACCAGAATTGCGGAGGCAAGTTAACACCATTTGATGGCAAAAACAGGTCAGACCGGTGCTTTCATAACCCGTTCATCCCAGAGATTCTTAGGAATCGGTAGGTTGGTAGAGGTGAACGTGCGCAGATAGATTCATCAGGAGTCCTGAGGTAATAAAACCTCTATCAAGAGACCGGATATATGGCTGCAATCATGATCTCTGTTGCTGGCATCAATTGTGAAAACTTATCTTGCAATAAACGAGGAGTCCATATATGGGATCGTAAGACGATAGAGCTGGGGATAAATGAATTGCGCACTGGGATTGTTTGTATTGAAAATTTTAAGGCACGCGGCAATAAAAAGACAGAAGTAAAAAATCCGCAATTGGAAGTCGACATCATTGCTTTGGCCGAACCTAACAGCCAGACTGACCCAAAATTTCAACCGCTGTTTAAATATACGCGCATCACGGCCAAGGGTATGCGTATGGCTCTTATTACAGAAAAAAGTTGGAAACATAAAGACTTGCCGTGTGAAAAAACCATTGGCACTATCCTGAATCGTTTGGGTTACTGCCTGCCTGCGCCGAGTGCAAAAAGCAAAGCCACTTAAAAAGATTCCGGAAACCGATGCTATTTTCGACAACCTCAACAAGATCAATAAGAAATCTGACTTAGGCAACTCGCAATAAGTAATAGCGCATAAGTCTTTTAACATTTTTCAGGCGAATTCTATGGTGTATGACTTACCGATATTCGCCAATATTTCGAACAAGCATTCCTGTAAATTTTGGAATGATTGGTAAGCTGAAAAAGGCATCCATTCATAC
>CAIMDR010000711.1 GCA_903839795.1 uncultured Methylococcaceae bacterium
GAAAATACGGTCAAGTTGTTAATAGTCATCTGCTTTAGCATGGTTTTTTCTCCCTGAAGGTATAGAGCCTTGACCATTTAGCGTTCATACACTGGAGCGTAAAATAGTGGTCTTTTCACCTTTCTAAAAAATTCCTCAGCAAATCATGGCCATGTTCCGTCAAAATGGATTCCGGATGAAACTGTACGCCTTCAATGTCCAGGGTTTTATGCCGGACGCCCATGATTTCATCCAAATTACCTGCATCATCCTGTGTCCATGCTGTAATTTCCAGACAATCAGGTAACGTGGCCTGTTCGATCACCAGCGAGTGATAACGGGTAGCGGTGAATGGATTAGACAAACCTTTGAATACGCCAAGATTGTGATGATGAATCAGTGAGGTTTTGCCGTGCATGATATGTTTGGCATGGATAACATGGCCGCCAAAGGCATAACCGATGCTTTGATGACCCAAGCAAACGCCCAGAACAGGATATTTTCCGGCAAATTTTAAAATGGCTTCAACCGATACACCGGCTTCTTTAGGTGTGCAAGGGCCGGGGGAAATGACGATTTTATCCGGTGCCAGTTTTTCTATATCCGCGATAGTCACCTGATCATTACGCACAACCGTAACATCTGCACCCAATTCGCCAAAATACTGCACCAAATTATAAGTAAACGAATCGTAATTATCGACCATGACTACGTTAATTCCCCTCTTTGACAAAGGGGGGGTAGGGGGGATTTTTATTAAGCTCATGCCTGTTCTCCTTCCAAGCCTGCTTCGGCCATACTGACGGCACGAAATATAGCGCGGCCTTTGTTCATGGTTTCATCCCATTCGTTTCTGGGTACAGAATCGTAAACGATACCGGCACCCGCTTGTATATGTAACCGCTGGTCTTTAATAACAGCGGTTCTAATGGCAATGGCCGTATCCAAATTTCCGGACCAGGCGATATAACCGACAGCACCGGAATAAACACCGCGTTTTACGGGTTCCAGTTCATCAATAATTTCCATTGCGCGTATTTTTGGCGCACCGCTAACCGTTCCGGCCGGAAAAGTGGCTGCCAGTACATCAAAGGCATTTTTACCTTGCTGAAGTGTTCCGGTAACATTGGAAACAATGTGCATAACATGAGAATAACGTTCGACGATCATTTTATCGGTCAATTGTACAGTGCCTATTTCAGCCACACGCCCCGCATCATTGCGGCCTAAATCAATCAGCATTAAGTGTTCCGCCAGTTCTTTGGGGTCTGCCAATAATTCGTGTTCAAGAGCAATATCCTGTTCAGGCGTTGCACCGCGCCTTCGGGTTCCGGCAATCGGGCGCACCGTCACGGTATTATCTTCCAGTCTGACCAATATTTCCGGTGACGAGCCAACGATATGAAAATCATCCAGATTCAGGTAAAACATATAAGGTGATGGATTTAAGCAGCGTAAAGCGCGGTATAAATTCAGCGGCGAAGCGGTATAAGGGATTGACAGGCGCTGCGACAAAACTACCTGCATAATGTCGCCATCGGTAATGTAGTCCTTGGCTTTTAATACCGCCTCTTCAAAACCTTGCTGGGTAAACCCTGAGACGAAATCAGTCTCTTCAACCGTGCAAGGGTTGGCATGTTTTTGGGGTTTGGCTTGCAGGTCGCGCAGTTTGATAGCCAGTTCAGAGACTCGCGCCACCGCACGCTGATAGGCATCGGCTTCTTCCGGGTTAGCATGAGTCAACAACAACACCTTGCCGGACAGATTATCAAACACCAGAATTTCTTCTGACACCATCAGCAAAATATCAGGACATCCGAGCGGGTCTGGCTTTTCTGTTCCACGCAAACGCGGTTCAATATAGCGAATGGTTTCATAACCAAAATAACCGACCAGACCGCCATTAAAGCGAGGTAAATCAGCAATGTCGGGCACGTTATAGCGTTGTTTGAATTGCTCAATCCAGATTAGCGGGTTGTCGTGCGTTACGGTTTCCAGTAACTCGCCGTCTTTTTCTACCCGAATTTGAGTGCCGTTGATTTTAACGACCGTTTTACAGGGCAGCCCTATGATGGAATAACGCCCCCATTGTTCACCACCGTGAACCGATTCGAATAAATAGGAATACGCGCCATCAGCCAATTTCAGATAAGCACTTAAAGGCGTATCCAAATCAGCCAAGACTTCGCGGCTAACCGGAATACGGTTGTAGCCTTGTTGGGCCAGGTGATTAAATTGTTCTAGGGTCATGGTGGTTTTGTTATTCTATGTGTCTTTAAAGTATCATAGGTTGACGTTTTTATCGTTAACCAACAGATTGAAGTTGCGTGGATTTTATCCCCAATTAATAGTTAAATCCCGATGCGAATCCGCACAATCTTTAAGATATAAGTTAATCAAGCTTTGATAAGGAATCCCTTTTTTCTCTGCGAGCTCTTCAAAATACCGAGTCGTTCCTTCATCCAAACGAATAGTAATCTGTTTTTTTAACTTTTTTGTATATGGATTCGGTATGGAATCAGAAAAATCATAATTATCACGCATTACGAAACCCCTCATATTGTTTTTGTTCTGATTTATTGTCTTTACGCGCTGAAATAATCCTGAGCTGTTTGCCCGTTTTTCTATAACAGTGACAAACTAATAAAAGCCTTAACTGATTACTAAATCCTAATAGTAGAAAACGATCTTCTTCCTGTGAAGAGTCAGGGTCTGCAACTAAACGCGCATAATTATCATAAAACACTGTTTTTGCTTCCGTAAAAGAAACGCCATGTTTTTGTTGATTAGTTAAAGCTTTATTTTCATCCCAGGTAAATTCTAGCGCTTTCATCAATACCTTTTAATAGTTTACAGATCGGTAGAATTGTTGGCAAATATGAGATAATCCCAAGTCTCCACTCTCTGGATTTCGTTTTTCTCCATAGAAGATCACTTGCTGGATTTTTATGAGCCGCCCCGCATTTTTTGTTCAATTGAGCGAAGGGTATTTTGTATTTCTCGCTCTTTAAATTCAGGATCAATATCCTGAATATACTCAATAGCTGAAAAATCGTCACCTCTCCTTCTATTTTGCGGTGGTTCAAGAGCCTCAATTAGCAAAGCTTCAAGCGTTCCGACCAAGCTGGCAAGTGAAGTATTGAGAGTCGTTTCCCGTAGATTACCTTCTTGGGTTACATCAAGAAGACCAAACCACGAAAAACGATTCCAGCGACTGCCTAACCGATCAATAGTATGTTCATACATTCGTTTGCCTAAAGGGCGATCAATAGATCGCCCAACATACACTACGGTATGATTATCATAAAGAATGTAAATGCCTTTTTGTTTGCCAAAATTCACAGGCTTGGAAAGTGCCTGTTGCTTTCCGAACATTTTAGGATCATTACGCCACACAACAAGGTCGCGTTGCCAATACATACCGAAAGAATGAATAATGGAATCGGAAGCCTCATCTTCTGGGGCAGCAATATTTTCAGTTGTTTGTTCTTTTTTAACTGTCCCGACAACTGATGTTTTAGCCTTTAGAGTGAATATTCCTTTGCCAATACGAACAAACGGAGATCTATCACCATCGTGCTTAATCGATGCTGTTATTTGAGCACTTACTGTTGCCGCTGGTGTTGCACCATCAGTTTTGTAATAACCACGAGACAGAATTTGCTCTGAAATTTCCGTGTAATGTAGCGGTGTGTTAGTCTCTGCAAGCACCTTCTTTATGGCTTCTTTCCATGATTTCTCCAAAATGCACTCCCAAAAACTGTAATACAGACCAGACCTAAAACCAAGTAGGACGGGTAGAGACGGGAGCTGAAACCCATCATAATCAATAAACCGATGAGAGGGGTTTCGCTATCGCTCTACCCATCCTACAATGTTAAATTATACGGCCAACGCCAATTCTGCACGCATTTCGTCAATGACTTTTTTGTAATCCGGCTGGCTAAAAATTGCTGAACCGGCAACAAACGTATCAGCACCGGCTGCTTTAATGGCGCGAATGTTGTCGACTTTTACGCCGCCGTCAATTTCCAGACGAATATTAAGACCACTGTCGTCAATCCGTTTTCTGACCAGCTTTAACTTATCTAAAGCTGAAGGGATAAATGATTGACCGCCAAAACCCGGGTTAACAGACATTAATAAAATCATGTCCAGCTTGTCCATCACATAATCCAGATAATGCAGTGATGTGCCCGGGTTAAATACCAATCCGGCGTGGCAACCGCAATCTTTAATCAATTGCAGGGTGCGGTCGATATGCACAGAGGCTTCAGGATGGAAAGTAATGATGCTGGCACCGGCTTTGGCAAAATCAGGAATCAAACGGTCAACGGGTTCAACCATCAAATGCACGTCAATAGGTGCAGTTACGCCGTGTTTTCTTAAGGCTTCACAAACCAAAGGCCCGATAGTCAGGTTGGGCACGAAATGATTGTCCATCACATCAAAATGTACAACATCAGCGCCATCAGCTAAAACTCTATCAACGTCTTCGCCTAATTTGGCAAAATTGGCTGAAAGTATGGAGGGAGCAATCCAGTTTTCGTTCATATTCTGTTCCTCTGCGTAAAATTGTTTATTATATCTTTTTTTAGCCGTTGATCCTCGTTATAAAACAACGGCGGTTGCCATCATACAGGAAACACAATCGATGAAACTAGTGACCTTTACTTATAACAATCAAATGCGTGTTGGTGCGGTTATTAATGATGCCGTTGTTGACAGTCACGGCAGCGCCGATATTCCGCAATCCATGATTGAATTTCTTGGCGCAGGCGCTACCGCATTATTGGCCATACAGGCACTGATTGACACCGGTAATGCGCGTATTGCCTTGGCTGAGGTTAAGCTAAATGCGCCAGTGCCAAGGCCGGGGAAATATCTGGGAATTGCCCTAAACTATGCCGACCACATAGCAGAAACGGGTCGTGACCAGCCTGAATATCCGAGTTTTTTTACCAAACAAAGTAGCTGTGTTATCGGCTACGGTGATGCTAAGTAATAGCGCATAAGTCTTTTAACATTTTTCAGGCGAATTCTATGGTGTATGACTTACCGATATTCGCCAATATTTCGAACAAGCATTCCTGTAAATTTTGGAATGATTGGTAAGCTGAAAAAGGCATCCATTCATAC
>CAIMDR010000712.1 GCA_903839795.1 uncultured Methylococcaceae bacterium
CCTGACTCTGGACTCTGGACTCTGGACTCTGGACTCTGGACTCTGGACTCTGGACTCTGGACGCTGCACTCGCACACCCTTTGTAGGGTTAACGCATTAGATAAATTTGTGATAGGGGTAAGGAAGGCTACTAACCTCCCCTCCTTCCAAACTGTGCGTGCGATTTTCCAGCACACGACTTTCCTTCCTCATCGGGATTGATGGGCCATTGCATAAGCTTCTTTCATAGTGAAAGCCCATACTTGGTGAAATAATCATTTGGCATAAGTTGATGTAGATGTTTTGAGCGTCCCAACCCCGCTTGTCCTGTTCTTTGCTTGTTTCTCAAACTGCATAATCGTCGCCTGATAAAACTATCTATCCCTGAAAATGTTCATTTATGAGCGAGCTTAAAATAGTTAAACAAACTTTGAGCACTCTAAACCGGCTACCAAAATAAAGTGGGTGATTTTTGTAAACTATATGCTATTATAAAAATCGAGATGACCGGTCGTTTTTAAATATTAACAATGCTATTGTGCCAAAACAATTATCTCGGGACTCATTATAATTCCCGAAATTAAAATTATGACCGATTCTACTAATGCAAGCATATAACCTATACCAATCATAGCTACAGTGGGTTGGCATGGGTGAATAATAAAAAATACAACAACAGGCTATTAAAATTATTGGTACTTTTACCGCAAAAAAGAGGATACAGAAATGAATAAAACAAAAATTATGTTGACTTGGATGGCTTTTTTAGCATTAATTCCGGTGACAGGACAGACAGAAATATTAGCAATGGTTAATTATGAAAGTAAGCCGGAAACCCCAAGACGCGAGGGGATAGCGATTATGGATGTTGATCCGGCCTCTAAAAATTTCGGCAAGATTTTAAACGATATTCCCTTGCCGGGCGATTTAGTTGCTCATCACATTTTTTACAACAAAGACCTTAGCAAAGCCTATATTACTTCTTTAGGAAATGGCGCACTTCATGTTATGGACATGAAGCATGTTCCCTACCACATCACAAAAATAGATATACCTGCCTGCCAAGTGAGTGAAGACATGGTGTTTTCTAATGACAATAAAACCTGGCACTTGACCTGTATGGGCAGCAGTAATGTCATTGTCGGCAATGCCCAAACTGACCAGCCAACCCAGGTTATCGCCGCAGACTCCAAGACCCAGTTTATTCGTTATCCGCATGGTATCGGCCTGCAAGAAGACATTGACCGCATTATGGTGACCAGTACCATACGCCCCTCTGATCTGGGCGATCCAGGCGAAACGGTAACCGTCATCGAAGCCAGTAGCGGTAAAGTGTTATCTACCCACAAACTATCTGACAAGCCCTCGCCTTCTGGTGTTGCGACAGTAGAAGCGGTTTTTCTACCCGAGGCAAATCCGCCCATGGCTTATATAACCACCATGTTCGGCGGCACTCTTTGGACAGGCTTGTGGAATTCCGACAGCAAGGCATTTGACTTTGCACAAGCCTACGAATTTAATCCTGCCACACAGAATGTACCGCTGGAAATTTACTTCAACGAAAAGCACGACCGTCTGTATATCACCACAGCCAACCCCGGTCATCTTAATGTCTTTGATATCAGTCAATCGGCATTGAAACCGATATTACTAAAGTCTATACCGACTGCCGCTGGGGCTCATCATGTCGTATTTTCGCCAGACGAGCATTATGCCATCGTGGAGAACAATTTTTTGAATCTTCCGGATATGAATGACGGCTCTTTGACCGTCATTGACATGACTACTTT
Source organism: uncultured Methylococcaceae bacterium (assembly GCA_903839795.1). Classification (GTDB taxonomy): domain Bacteria; phylum Pseudomonadota; class Gammaproteobacteria; order Methylococcales; family Methylomonadaceae; genus Methylobacter_C. The sequence goes on from CAIMDR010000712.1 coordinate 1,770, forward strand.
TGAAAAAGTTCCCAGTATTGATACTCTAAAAAAACAGGGGTTGCTTCCTAATAGTATAATTTTGATGCCGAAATGGCATCATGATACCGCGCATTAAAAAACATAAATCACCGATTTTATAAAAAATCAAGCCACCTTTGGCGGATGACGTTAAGCTTATTCGCCAAAGGATTACGCACTGCTAAATGGCGTCAAGGTTTGCGTGCATGTTGATCCAATGCCCATTGCACATGCTCTCTAACCATTTCAGAATGATGTTTAAGTCGTTGAATTAAGGCTTCAATAACAAGCGGTGATGCGGGTGCATTACCCAGCGCTACGGCAGTGTTTCTAAGCCAGCGATCATGGCCAATCCGCCGTATCGCGGAACCTTCGGTTTTTGTTAAAAAAGTCTCTTCACTCCAGGCAAAGACATCCAGCAATTGTTGAGTATTGAGTTGTTGGCGAGGATTAAAGTCTGCTTCAGCCGTTAGTTTGGCAAAACGATTCCAGGGACAAATAATCTGGCAGTCATCACAACCATAAATACGGTTACCTATTAACGGTCTAAATTCTTCAGGAATTGATCCATGCAGTTCAATGGTTAAATAAGAGACACAACGCCGCGCGTCAACTTGATAGGGTGCAACTATTGCCTGGGTTGGACACACATCAAGACAAGCAGTACATCCGCCACAATGGGCAGTAGTCGGGTTATCAACCGGCAACGGTAAATCAATAAAAATCTCGCCTAAAAAAAACCACGAACCGGCTTTGCGGTTGATTAAATTGGAATGCTTGCCTATCCAGCCTAAACCCGCCTTTTCGGCCAGGGCTTTTTCCAAAACAGGCGCACTGTCAACAAAAGCCCGCATCCCTAAATTGAACTGCGGTTGTTGCGGGAATGAAGAGACGTTGGCGTGTATTTTATCAGCAAGCTTTTGCAAGCGATTACGCATCATTTTGTGATAATCACGACCCAAGGCATAGCGTGAAATATAAGCAGACGTGGGATCAGCCAAAGACTGATTCATGGCGGCAGTCGACTCTGACTGGTAATCCATCCGCACAGAAATAACCCTAGTAGTGCCCTCATGCAATAAAGCAGGACGACTACGCTTAAGGCCATGACGCTGCATATAATCCATTTCGCCATGAAAATTATTCGCCAACCAATTTTCCAGATGAACTTCTGCATCTGATAAATCAGTATCGGTGATGCCGACTTGCTGAAAACCCAGTTCCTGCCCCCACTGCTTAATTTGCAAAGCTAGGCTGGCCATATCTTGAGGGTTAATCTCGTTCATGCGGGAAAATCAGCTTTTATAGTAAAAAGGACTTGCAATTTAAAGCTAGACGATTTTACAGATAACATCCCTTGAAGGGATGGTATCTGTCCCTGCTTAAGTTGATAGACGTAAAAAGTATAGTGACTTAAACGCTGCTTCTTGATCGAGGTCTATTGCTTGAATTGCCTGAAGGTTTGCGTGCCTGGCTTGAGTTTCTGGGCGGGCGTGGGGCGCGTGGTGGCTCCGGTGGCATTGGGGGTGCAATATCGGCTGCCTCAAAACCGGCGATCTGCTCGCGTTTAATCGGTGCACCAATTAATTTTTCAACCAATCGCAAGGCAGAAACTTCATCATGGGAAACCAATGAGATGGCTTGTCCTTCTTCCCCTGCTCTACCAGTACGGCCAATTCTATGGAC
>CAIMDR010000713.1 GCA_903839795.1 uncultured Methylococcaceae bacterium
CGGGATGTCATCAAATTGCGCCGACAAGGATGTGATATTCCAAAATTACCGCAGATACCCGAATTGGCTGCCGTTTAATCTAGGGCTCTGATCGGTTACGTTTGGCTTTATCATTTCTTTAATCATGGAAAATTATCCAAACTTCACATGAGCTTTAAAATTGAATACTTCACTGTTGGGCTTCAATTTTTCTAATGGCTTTCAAAACGATTGCATTCTATTAAGCCTAAAAATATATCTACCCACAGCATCCACGCTCACGTTATTATTTTCATATTGTGTTCTGCGATAATATTGAATAATAAGGCGCTAAGCGTAAATATTGAAGCGTTAAACTTGAAGCAATTAGAGTATAGTTGTCAATTTATAAATTACTATAACTCAGCGTTCAAATTTTTAAATATGCCAAAGAGAAAGACTTGCAATTAAAAACAAACTACTTTAATTACAATAACTTATAGAATCCATCTTTTTTGTTTTAGCGGATTTTCTTTTATAGAACTAGAAATCATAAATTATTTCAATGAAATCAGAGACAACTTATCAATTTATAAAGGATTAATGATACCTGCTAATAATTTTTAACTATCTGTTCTTTAATGATTTATTTTTGTATTGATTTTCATGTCAAATTTTTTATTTTGAATGGACTACAAACTTGATCATCAGGTATTAAACCGAAATAATCGACTCTCCCCGATTTCGCGAGGTAACTACTTCATGGAGTTGACGCTATTAGAGACAAGGGACAGATTAGAGTAATTAATCATAAAGGGGGGATTGAGGGGGATTTATCTAATAAAAACTCCCCTACCCTCTTTTTCAAAGAGGGGGACTGAATACTTACAGATTAGAAAATAAATCAGTAATATTTCATGATTGAAACAGAGGAATCAAAAAAATTTATTTCAATTCATCTAATAGTGCTTGAGCGACTATTTTTTGCTCTGCCGAACCTTTTTCAAGTACTTCATAAGCCAGATTTTTGGCTGTTTCCGCATCATTCATATCAATATATGCTTTTACCAAATCCAACTTGGTTTCCATCTCATCCCTATCCGTTAAATCAAAAACATCAAGTGTTTCCAGTCCCTGCGGGTCAACTTCCTTTCCGTAGGATATGGGTGCGGAGTTGTCGAAATAAAAATCCCTATCAAAATTATTATTTAAAACCGCTGATTCATCGGTCTGATTATCAATAAGTACGGTATTTTCAACTGAGTCTTTTACAGCAGTACCATCAATTTTATCAATTTCTATTTCTTTTATTTTGTTTGATTCAAACTCAAGGGGTTCAAATTCAAAGGATTCAAATTCGTTTTTAATCTCAATATCTGGCGCTTTAAAAGCAACACTTTCTAAAGCGTCACTTGGCACTTCAATTTTTGGCATAAGGGTACTCAAATCAAAATCAATACTCCCGTTATTTTTCTGTTCATTAATAGCGTTATCTTCAGTGGGCACTAAATTAAAATCCAACAAACTATCCGTTATTTGAGGGCTTTCTTTAATAACCTCATTAGTCAATGATTCCCCAAATAAAGAAGGTTTACTATCAGCTACTTGATCTTTTTCAATGGTAGCGGGCTCAACCAAATGCTCTGTCTTTTCTTCAACGTGTGGCGTTTCTTTTGGAGAAAAGATATCTATTTCAGAAAAAAACAAGGTCGAATCATTGGAAATCTCACGACCCATTTCACTGACTTTTGACCAAAATTCAAAATCATCTTTTTTACCTGCTTTGGCTAATTCGTTGGCATAAGTTTCAAAAGCGTTTTTATTTTTACTTAAATAAAAAATATTCAGCAATTTCAATTTACAATCATCACGATTAGGTTGATCTTTAAGAACTTCACGCAGCAATTCTTCCGCTTCTTGATAACGACCATAAGCTAAATAAAGGTCGGCCTCGTCAACCAGATCAGCTTCATTCTGGCCTGTATCAAAGGCATCCAAGTCACCAAGTATAAACTCGTTCAATAGTAAGTTTTTGTCAGCTACATCGGACTCTTTAGCACTCTCTTTTTCACTGGAAGTAGAGAAAAAATCAGTAGATTCAGGCGTATTACTCCCGATTAACGAAGCAAAAAACCGCTGATTATTCGTTCGTTTTCGCCACCCAAACCAGCCCAGCAATGCTAATATTGTCACGCCAATACCACTCCACAAATAATAATCAGTGCCGGAAGTCGTAGCTTCCGGTTGAGCTTGAATAACGGGTTGGGTAACAGGCGGTGCGGGTTGTTGCTTAACCGGATTGATAGCCACGGATTGACTCGGCGCGGGCTGAACAGGTTCAGTTTGCACAATCGGTTTTGACGGGGATTGATTTTGTAATGCCGCGAGTTGCTGGTCTTTTAATACCAATATTTGTTGCATGATAGCCAACTGTTTTTCAAGCGTGGCCACTTTATCTTGTAACGCGTCATTGATAGGGGAGGTCACACTGACTACCTCTTGATCAATGGCTTTAGACTCAGCTTCATGACCGGTTGCCTGCTCGTTTTCCGGCGCTATAACTTCATTTTTAGCGACATCTGCTGTCGTAGGGGCAAGTAAAGTTAACTGCTTGTCGGGATTTTCTTTTTTAATGGTTTCTGTGGTAACAAGTCGTGGTTCAACCTGATTTCTCCAAGCTTTTGTGTGTCGATTGAACTCAGCCAATGCCTGTTCCCGTGAAAGTTTTAAAACCATTGCACTTTCCGGAATCTTCAGGATTTTTCCAGACAACAAGGCGTTAACATTTCCTCGGTAAAATGCCTGAGGATTTTTTTCATACAAGGCCATTATCATTTGCTCTACTGATACCCCAGACTGCTTACCTACCTGTTCAGCAATTTTCCAAAGCGTATCATTTTTAGTGGTAGGGCCATATTCACCGGCTTCACTTAGTCGCCTTTCAACTCGTGTTTGAGGTGTTGGCAAGAATTCATGCGGCCGAATAGTTGACGGTTCAGACGTGTAATTTTCAGCCTTTGACAGGTGCGGAATATAAGCTGCTGGTGGATCCAGCAGCACCGTAAACTCGCGATATAAAATACCTTTTGGCCAAATCACTTGCAGCAAGAAGTTCAGAAAAGGTTCTGTTACGGCTTCTCTTGACCTAAGCTTAATAATGACTGAATCATTAGCACCAGTTATCGTTTCAAATTTTATCTTTGACAGGAAAGAAGTCCAAGGGACACCTGCTTCATCAAACTTGTCTGGTGGTGCCAGATTTACTTTGATATCAGATACCTTATCACCCGTGGATGTCACTAATGAAATTTCAGCATCCAGATTCTGATTAAGGGCTGAGTGCAATTTAATATCGCCAATGCCTAACGAATAACCACTGACCGGAGCCAATAACGATATTAATGCTAACGTTTTAGTTAAATTATGCACACTGCCAACCTTTAATCTACTGGTTACATCCTCATATTTAAATGATCAAACACAAGGTTAATAGGTAGCCTAAATATAATTTTTTATCAGCTCTTCAGCAATTTGTACGCTGTTTAATGCTGCACCTTTTCGAACATTATCTCCGACAACCCACAAATCAATACCTTGGGGGTGCGATATATCTTCTCTTATGCGTCCAACAAACACGTCATCATGACCCGATGATTCAGTGACCGCTGTTGGGTAACCGCCATTTTTACGCTCATCCATAACCGTTACACCGGGTGCTTTTTCCAATAAAGCCCTAACCGCTTCGGCAGTAATTTTTGATCGTGTTTCAATATGCACGGCTTCAGAATGACCATAAAAGACCGGAACCCTTACCGCTGTTGCATTGACTAAAACGCTGGTATCGCCCAATATTTTTTGGGTTTCCCAAACCATCTTCATTTCTTCTTTGGTATAACCATTATCCATAAACACGTCAATTTGCGGCAACACATTGAAGGCAATTTGCTTGGGATAAACGCTGGGCGTAATGGGTTGTAAGTTAAGAAGATTAAGTGTTTGTTTGCCCAATTCCTCGATAGCTTCTTTGCCCGTACCGGATACCGCCTGATAAGTACAAACATTAATACGGGTGATACCTACCGCATCATAAATAGGTTTTAACGCCACCAATAATTGAATGGTTGAACAATTAGGATTGGCGATGATACCGCGATTTTTATAATCGGCTATTTTTTCCGGATTTACTTCCGGCACAACCAATGGAATATCATCGTCATAGCGAAACTGCGAGGTATTATCGATCACTATACAACCGGCAGCAGCGGCTTTGGGAGCGTATATTTCTGAAATGGCCGCACCGGGAGAAAATAAACCAATATGCGCTTTAGAAAAATCGAAAGTTGCCAAATCTTCTACTTTTAACGATCCCCCCTTAAAAGGAATGCGTTTGCCTACTGAATTGCTGCTCGCCAAAGCATACACTTCGCCTACCGGAAACTGGCGTTCTTCCAAAATAGACAGCATGGCTTCGCCCACTGCACCCGTCGCACCAACAACAGCAACATTATAAACTTTACTCATTTATTAAAACCCTTTTGTTAAAGCCGAAACAGCTATAATAATTAACCAACTTAGGTATGCTGATTTTTTGCATTTAATGCATGATAATCAGATACGCAATTTAAAATCAACCCATTTAGGTAATCAGCAATTAATAAACCGCCACAGATACGCCGATTAAACCCCTATAATATCTGATAATCGCTGGCAACTTTTGCCATGGATATTTTTTGCGAATTTCCTTATCGTAGATAGACTTAGCCGAGAATAGCAAAAACTTTGCTGGTGATTTCTTCCACCGTGCCGACACCTGACATTGAATTAAATTTTGCCGGTTGCTCCGCTGCTGAATAATAACCCACTAAGGGTTTGGTTTGTTCGTGATAAATACAAAGTCGTTTACGTACCGTCTCTTCTTTATCATCATCCCGCTGAATAAGTACTTCTCCGGTAACATCATCAACACCCTCAATCTTAGGCGGATTATACTCAACATGATAAGTCCGTCCTGATGGTGAATGCACTCTTCTGCCGGCAATGCGCTCTACGATAGCTTCATCGGCGACATTAATTTCTATAACGTGATCAATTTTAACCCCCATTGCCTCAAGACCTTGAGCCTGGGCAATGGTTCGGGGAAAGCCGTCCAACAAAAAGCCGTTGGCGCAATCGGGCTGGGCTATGCGTTCTTTAATCAAGCCCAAAATAATATCATCAGAAACCAGAGCGCCTGCATCCATTACTTTTTTAGCTTCAACGCCCATCGGCGTACCATCACGAACTGCTGCACGCAGCATATCACCGGTTGAGATTTGTGGAATAGCATATTTTTCGGTAATAAACTGGGCCTGAGTACCTTTACCTGAACCGGGACTTCCTAACAGAATGATGCGCATAAAATGACTCCAATTGTGTCGCTACAACAAGTATTGACTAAAATAACAAGTAGTTAAGTAGCCACAAAAAAATAAAACCGTTAAGTTTTATGACTAAATATAAAGTGTGAAACACTATTTTATAACACAACATGTTTTATCACTTGTAAAAATACGATTATTTCCCTATTCTTATAAGGTTTACTACAATCAGGAGAATATATTATGCGTGTTGAAGATTTAATGAAATCAAAAGTATTTACCGTCGAGCAACACGACTTGATTGACCGGGTCTTTTTTTTAATCCATTACGAAAAAGTTCGTCACATACCAGTCGTTGAAAAAGGCAAAGTTATCGCCATTGTTTCTGATAGGGATTTGTACAAAGCCTTGGGGCCTAAAAACAACTCTAACGCCATTGAACCGGCCAGCGACAAAAACACGGTAGAACTGCATGTTGTTCCACAAAAAGTACAACACATCATGCGCCGAGGCGTATTAACCGTTCACCCGGACACTTATGTATCGGAGGCTGCAGCACTTATGGCCGACAATAAAGTGGGCGCTTTGCCGGTAGTCGACAAAGATAACAAATTGGTCGGCATAATATCCGCTACGGATATACTTCGGGTTTTTTCAAAAATAGAAAAATCCAGCGAGAAAAGAGAGCAAAGAATAGCTTCAGGCACCAGTCATACCTAAAGTTTTTTTACTCGGTAAAACAAAAAAGTCCCGTAATGGGACTTTTTTGTTTTACCGATAAATAGTAGCCTATTTTACCTTTAAAAAATAAAAGGTTACCTGATTGGAAAAATGCTTGAAACAATGACAAATAGCCCATCACTCCGGCATGAATGTCAGTATAACGAAACTGGATGAGCTTCCTTGCTAATCAGGAAACACACTATCTTTATTTTTGTAATTGCATTAATAGTCGTTATATAGCATTATTTTCAAAATCAATTAACGTGCTTGCGTAAAACAGCCAACAATTTAATCAGAAGACCTTGGCAATTTAGCCGTCAAAACTTAATTTAAAGACAAAACCCGTGCAGAATAAACTGGATATCCATAATGAGTAACCTGCTTAAACTTTTTCAAGATTCCTCTTCCTTTCAAGGCAGTAATGCCGGTTTTATTGAAAATTTATATGAACGGTTTTTAGAAGACCCTGAATCTGTTGAGCCTAGCTGGCAAAAAGAATTTAAAATTCTTCAACAAGGAGCCGCTTATGAGACACCACACAGCCCCGTTGTGGAACGCTTTGCACAGCTTGCTGTTAAATCTCAGGGAAGACTGGCTCAGTTACAAGGCTTTACTGAAGAAAGTGTAAAAAAACAGGCGGCTGTTTCCCGACTGATTAACCATTATCGGGTTCGCGGACATCAAATTGCCAACAGTAATCCGCTGGGAAAAACTTCGCCGCCACCGCCCGATATGGATCCCGCTTATTACGGACTTTCCGATCCTGATATGGATACCTTGTTTGATACCGGCGCGCTTTTTGGGGGTATTGACCGCTTACCCTTACGCAACATCATTGCCAACTTGGCCGATATTTACTGCGGCAGTATCGGGTCTGAGTATATGCACATTGTGGATACTCAAATTAGACGCTGGCTGATTAGCCGCATGGAAAGTTCAAAAACCAATTTAATACTTGATGCCGATAAAAAACGCTGGCTATTAAAACTGTTAACGGCCGCAGAAGGAATAGAAAGTCATCTGCACCATCGCTTTGTTGGCCAAAAACGCTTTTCTCTTGAAGGCGGGGAGTCACTCATCCCCATCCTGGATGAATTAATTCAGGGCTCCGGTGATAAGGGCGTTAAAGAAATTGTTATCGGCATGGCGCATCGAGGCCGCTTAAATGTCTTGGTGAATATCTTGGGCAAAAGCCCTGCCAGTTTATTCGATGAATTTGCCGGTATATCATCCCCCTCGCCCGGCGTTAAATCCGGTGATGTAAAATATCACATGGGTTTTTCCTCTGATATTGCAACGCCTGGTGGCCCTGTCCATTTAACACTGGCCTTTAACCCCTCGCATCTGGAGATCATCAATCCGGTGGTTGAAGGTTCGGTAAAAGCACGTCAAGATCGAGCCGGAAAAGACGGTGTAAACACGGTTATTCCGGTTTTAATTCACGGCGATGCCGCTTTTTCCGGACAAGGTATCGTCATGGAAACCCTCAATATGTCGCAAACCCGCGCTTTTTACACAGGCGGAACCGTCCATATTGTCATCAACAATCAAATCGGCTTCACCACCAGTAATGCGTTGGATGCCCGTTCCACTTTAAATTGCACCGATGTTGCCAGTATGATTCAGGCACCGGTTTTTCATGTCAACGGTGATGATCCGGAAGCGGTTATCTTTGTAACAAAACTCGCTCTCGATTACCGAATGACCTTTAATAAAGATGTCGTTATCGATCTTATTTGCTATCGTCGTTTGGGCCACAACGAAGCTGATGAACCGGCAACGACCCAACCCCTGATGTATAAAAAAATCCGCAAACACAAAACTACGCGGAAAATTTATGCTGAAAAATTGATTAACGAAGCGATTATTAGTGCCGAACAATCGACACAAATGGAACAGGATTATCAAAAATTACTGGATGCCGGTCAGGTTGTATCAAGACCCGTATTAGAAAACCCCAACTATACCTACACCAACCAATGGCATAAATTTCTGCATAAAAGCTGGGACACTTTCTGTAAAACCGCCATTTCAATGGATCATCTACGCTTTTGTAATGACAGAATGCAACGTCTGCCTGCCGGCTTTGAACTCCATCCCCGGGGTGCCAAAGTCATGGATAACCGTCGAAAAATGGCTGCGGGCGCACTGCCTTTGGATTGGGGCTTTGCTGAAAACCTGGCTTATGCAACCCTTCTTTTGGAAAAACATAATATCCGCCTCACCGGTCAAGACGTAGGTCGCGGAACCTTTGTTCACCGCCATGCGGTATTACACAGCCAAATCAATAATAAAACCTACACACCAATTAAACATCTGGACAAAGATCAAGGCAGTGCACAAATTTTCGATTCCCTGTTATCAGAAGCCGGAGTCTTGGGTTTTGAATACGGCTACAGCACCACGATGCCCGATACACTAGTTATATGGGAAGCGCAATTTGGCGATTTTGCCAATGGAGCCCAAGTGCTTATTGATCAATTTATCAGTTCAGGTGAAACCAAATGGGGACGCTTGTGCGGACTGGTCATGTTGTTGCCCCACGGCTATGAAGGTCAAGGTCCTGAACATTCATCAGCCCGACTGGAGCGCTATTTACAACTTTGTGCCGAACATAACATGCAGGTTTGCAACCCAACGACACCCGCACAAATATTTCATTTATTACGCCGCCAATTAATACGTCCGTATCGAAAGCCGCTTATTATTATGAGCCCTAAAAGCCTGCTGAGACATAAATTGGCCGTCTCCACACTCGAAGATTTGACCACTGGAAAATTTCAGCCGGTCATCGGCGAACAAGATGATATTAATCCCAAAAAAGTTACCCGTTTTATTTTATGTGCAGGTAAAGTATATTACGACTTGTTGGAGGCGCGTCGAGCGGATAATCTTCAGCATGTGGCCATTGCCCGTCTTGAGCAACTGTATCCTTTTCCGGATAAATTACTTAAAATGGAATTGGCAAAATACCCGCTGTTAAAAGATTTTATCTGGTGTCAGGAAGAACCCAAAAATCAAGGCGCTTGGTATCAATCAAAACATCACTTTACCGATACTGTGCCAGCCCAAATAAGCGTCACTTATGCCGGACGTGAAGCATCGGCAGCACCGGCTGTCGGCAAATTTCACGTTCATATAGAACAACAAAAAGCTGTCGTTCAATCAGCCTTATACGGCACTCCTTCAGGAAAATAACATGAGCATCGAAGTCCTAGTTCCCAATCTACCCGAATCTGTTGCTGACGCAACGCTGATTACTTGGCATAAACAAGCCGGTGACTTCGTTAACAAAAACGAAAACCTAGTTGATCTTGAAACAGATAAAGTGGTACTTGAGGTGACTGCACCCGAATCCGGCGTACTGAGTCAAATACTTAAAGAAAATGGCGCTATCGTTACCGGCGGTGAGTTACTGGCCTTATTGGAAACTGAAGCGACTCAGTCAAGCCCTGCCGCCGACACTAAAATAATTGCCCATAAAACGCCAGAACACAACGATGACGATATCCCGTTAAGTCCTTCAGTTCGTCGTTTAATCCATGAAAATACACTGGATCCTTCAGCAATTACCGGTACCGGAAAAAGTGGCCGACTGACTAAAGCCGATGTACTGGAGCATCTTAACAAACCAACACCGGCCACTATCAAGACAGAAAATAAACCGCCAGTTTCCAGCCCTGTACAGGAAATAAAAACCGAAACAGCAAAACCTGTTGAAGCAACGGTGATTGCCTCAGGACTGCGCCCTGAACAACGCGTTCCCATGACCCGCTTAAGGGCAAAAGTGGCCGAACGTTTATTGCAGGCACAACAAAACGCTGCCATGTTGACAACCTTCAACGAAGTCAATATGCAAAATGTCATTGATCTTCGTAACCAATACAAGGCTCGATTTGAAGAAAAGCACACAGTCAAACTAGGCTTTATGTCCTTTTTTGTTAAAGCCTCCATTGAAGCTTTAAAACGTTTCCCGGCTATTAATGCTTCCATCGATGGCAACGATATTATTTATCACGGTTACTACGATCTGGGTATTGCGGTCAGTACGCCACGCGGCCTGATTGTGCCGGTATTACATGATGCCGATCAACTCGATTTTGCCGGCATAGAAAAAAGCATTGCCGATTTCGGCGGCAAGGCCAGAGCCGGCACCTTAACCTACGACGACCTGAAAGGCGGCACCTTTACCATCACCAACGGCGGCGTGTTTGGTTCAATGCTGTCAACACCCATACTTAACCCGCCCCAATGTGCTATTTTAGGAATGCACGCAATCAAAGAACGTGCAGTTGTGGAAAACGGCCAAATCGTGATCAGGCCGATTATGTATTTGGCGCTATCTTACGATCACCGTCTGGTGGATGGCCGCGAAGCCGTACAATTTTTAGTGACTATTAAAGAATGCCTGGAAGCTCCCGCTCACCTTCTACTTAACATTTAATATTATGCCAAATAAGCAAACACATTACGATGTCATCGTCATCGGCGCGGGACCTGCCGGTTTTGCCAGTGCTGTTCGCTGTGCGCAACTGGGCTTAAAAACCGCCTGCGTCGATAACTTGCGCAATAAAAAAAGCCAAGGTCGATTAGGCGGAGCACACCTCAATACCGGAGGCGTTGCCTCCATGACCTTGCTGGAGTCCGCTAAAATCTATCATCAACTTAACCATGAAATAGCCAAACACGGCATTCATGCAGAGTCGATCTCAATAGATGTACCGTTAATGATTCAGCGCAAAGACAAAATCATTGAAGACATCGGTCACAAAATGGCGGACTTGTTCACGCACCATAAAATAGACCACCTTCATGCCAAAGCCCGCTTATTAAATACCCGGCAAGTAGAAATTACCTACCTTGAAACACAGGCGCATTCCGTAATTGAAGGTTCGCATATCATTCTGGCGACCGGATCAAACCCAATCACCTTAGCTTGCGCCCCGATAGACAATGAATTTATTGTTGATTCCATCGCGGCGTTAAATCTTAAAGAAGTACCCAAAAAACTGGCCATTATCGGTGCGGGAGTGGTCGGTCTTGAATTGGCAAGTATCTGGCACAGACTGGGAGCAGAAACGATACTGCTGGAAGCGCAGGAAAACTTTTTATCCTTAATTGATCAACAAATTTCGGGCGAGGCTTATCGCATCTACCAGCAGCAGGGTCTCGATTTACGTTTGGGTGCCCGTGTTATTTCTGCAAAAAAGGGAAATAAAAAAGTAACCGTAGAGTATCAAGACCAAGACGGCACTCACAGCCTGCGTGTCGATAAACTGATCGTTGCCTGTGGTCGAAAACCCAATACCGGTGATTTGGCTGCACCTGAAGCTGATTTATTACTGGATGACAACGGCTATATCCATGTTGACGATAATTGCCGCACCAACCTGCCCGGTGTTTATGCTATTGGTGACCTGACTTTACTGGGGCCAATGCTGGCACATAAAGGCATAGAGGAAGGCGTATTTGTAGCCGAACTGATTGCCGGCATCCATAACCCTATTAACTACGATAACCTCCCTTGCGTGGTTTATAGCGAACCTGAAATTGCCTGGGTAGGTCAAACTGAACAAGCGCTGCGGGCCACCGGAGAACCTGTCAAAATCGGCATCTATCCGTTAACCGCAACCATTCGTGCACTGGCGATGGGTAAAACTGAAGGCATGATTAAAATCATAGCGCAC
>CAIMDR010000714.1 GCA_903839795.1 uncultured Methylococcaceae bacterium
CACCGCTTTATAAGCAACTGACTCACATGGGTGACTTGGGCAGCGGGCAGATCACCAAAATTTGCAACCAAATGATTGTCAGCTGCAATGTGCTGGTTATCGCCGAAATGATCGCGCTGGCCCGGCAAGCAGGTGTCGCAGTTGAAAAAATACCGGAAGCCCTGTCCGGCGGCTTTGCTGATTCAAAACCCTTGCAAATCGTCGGCCCGGAAATGGCAGCCGGCACCTTTGAGCAGGTAAAATGGCACGTTAAAACCTTATTGAAAGATTTGAATATGGCCGTTGACCTAGCCGTTAAACAAGGCCAAGCCATCCCCATCTCCGGCTTGGCCGCTCAACTTATGCAATTGCACGGCAGCCATGGCTATTTGGAACAAGACCCTTCAACCTTGATTAAATTATTTACCAAAAACAATGCTTAACTTCAGTGCCAATTTAAGCTTGTTGTTTACTGAAGCAGACCTTATCGATCGCTTCAAAGCGGCTAAAAATGCAGGCTTTGAAGCGGTTGAAATACAATCCCCCTACAGCCTGAGCGCAGAAATTATAAAAAACACACTGGAAGAGCAGCAGTTAAAATTGGTGTTGTTTAATGTGGATGCCGACGATCTATTACAGAGAGGCGAAGGACTTGCCTGTGTGCCTGAAAAGCGGACTCAATTCCGCCAGGCAATTACTGAAACACTTGACTACGCAAAGTTGTTAAAACCGGAAGCCATCAACGTACTGCCTGGACGATGCTTTAATGAAAAACGAAAACAGGACTACCTGAAAACCTTCAAAGAAAATCTGATTTTTGCTGTTGAGGCCTTTGCCCGCTTGGGTATTAAAACCGTTTTTGAAGCTATCAATAGCCACGACATGCCTGGATTTATCATCCATAACGGCCAACAAATGCTTGATATATTAGACCAGCTCAACCACCCGAAGCTGTTTATGCAATACGATATTTATCATGCGCAGATGATGGGCGACCAGCCGGATGAATTTATTACCCGACACGCCACTAAAATCGGCCATATTCAATTTGCAGATTGCCCTGGTCGCGGCCAACCGGGTACTGGACATATTAATTTTGAAAGGATTTTCCGGGCTATTGAAAAGTCGGGTTATTCTGGCTGGATTGGCGCTGAATATAAGCCGGTTGGAACAACATCAGAAAGTTTGGACTGGCTTTGACGGGTAGTTTTAGTCACCAAGACATTTAAACACAGGCCATTAATAGTTTTTTCATCACCAATCCATTCTTGAGCAGTGCCGAAGGGGGACAGAGCTTTCTTTCTTCGTACCTTCAGAGCGATAATCTTTTAAATATTAATCTGTTATTAATAAGAAATCAGCGCCCTTCTTCTACGTAAGCCATTGATAGTTATCGACCCGACTTTTTCATCTTAGTGTCACACTTAAGGTGCTCTTAAGACTTGCCAAGTTAAAATTACCCCAACGTTAAAACATTAACGTTCAAAACTTGAAGCAAAACAATTGCTTTAAGGCGACAAGGCAAAGAATCAAGCGGCCTGGACATAATCCGACACCCTTGATTCTTTATATATGGCCAACTACTGAACAGGCCATAGATTTTAATTAAAAAAGGCTTTTTATTTATGAATAAACTGATACTGGCAGTTTTTGTTGTTGTTACCTACAGTTATTTTTCTAATCCAATACAATCGGCAGAAGCATCAGGTCGTCAGACGACTCGTCTGTCAAAAGCACATACCACCAAGCATCATTCAAATACTCATCACCAAAGCACCGCCTCCTGGTATGGCGCTGATTTTCATGGTAAAAAAACCGCTAACGGCGAAAGATTCAACATGTATGCAATGACTGCGGCACACAAAACACTGCCTCTTTCATCTTACGCTGAAGTTACCAACCTAAAAAATCATCGTAGCGTTATCGTACGCATCAATGATAGAGGGCCTTTTCATGGCAAAAGAGCAATGGATTTATCCTACGCTGCCGCAAAAGAACTTGGCATTAAAGGAACCGGTTCAGTACAGATTACTCCGCTAGGGCACGATCAAACAGTGGCGATGTTAAGCCAGTAAACCCAATAAACACAATTTATCTTCTTAAACTCAATGGACACTTGCAAGTTTTGTAGGGCGACTAGCTAAAGCTTACCGCCCTACCACCTTTCTGTTCTGATTGATGAGTCATACCAAATCCTTAACCGCCGAGATAATCACCCGAGATTATTTGCTGTAGTGTTGAAACATCATGGTTATACAAATACACCCAAGCCACCACCGAACCACCACTGACAAGCTCTATAGAGCGTTGCTTGCGACTATATTCATGGGGCAACGGAAACCGGTCACTACATTCTTCATATTCATCCAACCGCTCTAATAACGGCTGTTGATCAAGGATTTTATACAGCTCACCAAAAACATTATGATTGGCGTCAGTCGATTCAATAGCGCCGGGATAACCACACACTTCATATAATTTTCCAGGCATAACGCCCTCTGAAAAATACACGCAGTGATTGGCTAATAAATGCTGCTTGTTTGAAGCTATTTGTTTACGCAACGTGCCATAAACGAATATAAATTCAGGTGCCACGTAAACTACCGTCCTGGTTTTCTTGGGTTAACCAACCAATACGATTACTTATCCGGCTCCGCAACAACGCTTAAATTTCTTGCCGCTACCGCACGAACACAGCGCATTCTTGCCCTGATTAGTTTGCAACCCCACTATGCCCATTGATTTAATCACGCCATCCAAATAAAACCAGCGTCCGTTGATTTTCGTAAAGCGGCTGATTTCATTCATAACGTGTTCTTGATTATCCTGTACGTAAAATGCCTTAAACGCTACCACGCCTTTGCTGTCTTTAATCGCACCTTTTTTTATCTCGGTAATTTCCAACCGCAACCAATCAATATTTTCTCTGGAAAAATCTATCTTCTCAGGTCGCCTGGTTGTATCCCAAGTCTCCTGTAAATAAACTGCATTGCGCAAAACATAAGCTGTATAACGCGACCGCATTAACGCTTCTGCAGTTGCCGGTATTTTTTCACCGGAATGAAACGGTTCGCAGCATTGTTGATAGGCTATGCCGGAGCCGCAGAGACAGGGTGTTGAGATGTTCAAAAGAGATTCCTTGTAGCAGTATTACGAGTTTGTTATTGGCGCTGTTTAGCTTGTGTACGTAACTGCGCTGCTAGCCATTATTTCAGTTTTTTCTGGTGAGTGATAAAACTTTAAGCGCAGGCTATCAGCGCAAAAATCAATATCCTGTTTTTGCCATACAATGGAACGCCCTTTATCACCTATTTGCACTTGGCCAAAAACAGCAGGATTTTTTAATAGCGTCATTACGCCTTTTTCCAGTAAGTCTTTAAAATCGGCAGTAATAACAACATTATCGCTGTACGTTATTTTAATGCTGTAATTATTTGCATCCGGATTTATTGTTTTAATGTGATAAAACATAGAATGACTAATTGCACAAAATACGTTGTTAGTTAACAAGATGTTATCGTCAGTGGTGATGATTTAGGTTGTATAAAGACCGCTTTATTGAAGAGCTTTAATGGTTTTCGTGAACCGTAAGCATCTAAGGTGATTTCCGAAGAATATTTTACCCATTTAGGATAGAATTTCCTTATCATTTTACTTGTTGAGTACGAACTTTGCAATCCACCACTGAAACCTCTCTCTTACCCTTGAGTGCATCTCAAATCGAAGACTTAAAATTAGCGAGTTC
>CAIMDR010000715.1 GCA_903839795.1 uncultured Methylococcaceae bacterium
ATGACACAGTTAGCCAAAATTTCTACGTTATCACCAATAATTGAATCTTTTATATGGGTATTTGCGCCTATTTTGACGTTATTGCCGATGCTGTTTTTACCTTCGATGATAACATTAACATCAACGACTATATCAATTCCCAGCTTTTCAATTGAGCCTCTAAGATCAAATCGGGCTGGATCGATTAAAGTAACGCCCAACTCCATTAATCGGTTCGCCTGTTCTTGCTGATAGACACGTTCCAGATGACTAAGCTGGATACGATTATTAACGCCCAAGACCTCATCAACCGATTCAGGCTGATTGGTTACCACCGTAATACCATCGGCAACGGCCATTTCAATAACATCCGTTAGATAATACTCGCCTTGGGCATTATTATTATTTAACTGGTTCAACCATTTTTTTAATGCTTTGCCTTGCACTGCCATGATGCCGGTATTACCTTCGTTAAGCAGTTTTTCAGACGCTGAAGCATCTTTTTCTTCGACAATTTTGGTAACTCCCCCAGACGCATTTCTTACTATTCTGCCATAACCGGTTGGATTATCAAGGTTGACGGTCAATAATGCCAAAGACTGATCATTAACGTTTGCTATTAATTGCTTTACGGTCGTCAGTTTTAATAAAGGAACGTCACCATATAAAATTAAAACGGTATCGGTATCGGCAATTTGATCGCTAACCTGTTGCACAGCATGACCTGTACCTAATTGCTGTTTTTGTTCAATCCAGCTTGCTGCTAAATCCTTTAAAGTATCCCTGACCAAATCTGCGCCATGACCATAAACAATCTTAATGGTATTATTTTCCAACTGGCAACTCGTGTCATAAACATGTTGAAGCAGCGGTCTGTTGGCAATTTTATGTAAAATTTTGGGAAGTTCGGAACGCATACGCGTACCTTTACCTGCGGCAAGAATAATGGTCGTTATTTTCATTTCAGTTCCTATTTTAAAAAAAAACCCGATAACGTAAAGTTACGCTATCGGGTTTTTTAAATTTGTAATACACGTTTTATCCAGCTTGCAATAAACGCGCATTTCTTCTGTTATCCACCACGCTTTCTAAGTCTGTCCAGCGTTCTTAATTGCATAACAGCTTGTGCCAATTCCGCCTGAGCTGTTGCATAATCAATTTTACCGGACTTATCAGTCAGCGCTTCCTCTGCTTTAGCCTTGGCATCCAGTACCGCAGCTTCATCGATATCTTTTGCTCTAATCGCGGTGTCAGCCAAAATGGTGACTAAATGAGGCTGTACCTCTAAAAGTCCACCGGATATAAAGAAGGGATAACTTTCGGTATCGCTCACTTTTACCCGAACTTCACCCGCATTAAGCTTTGTTATCAAGGGGGCATGTCGAGGTGAAATACCCACTTCGCCAAGCTCAGCCGGAGCAAATACCATTTCCGCCAATCCGGAAAATATCTCCTTTTCTGCGCTTACGATGTCTACATGTACGGTCATGGTCATTTTTTTACCTGTTTCAATATTCTCCCCACTGCG
>CAIMDR010000716.1 GCA_903839795.1 uncultured Methylococcaceae bacterium
GCGATCGGCATGAATTAATTTTACCTCGGCGGCCGTCAGGTCAGCATTACCGGGAATCACCGAAAAGCCGATGGTTGGCACATGAATAACTGCTTCTGCCGCCGGCACATCTTCCATTAATAAATCGTAACTGGAATATTTGACTTCCTGTTTATCTACGCCACAACCCATTGCCGCATTGCCTTGTGGATCAAGATCCACCAACAACACCCGACGCTTGGCAGCCGCTAAAGATGCCGCCAAATTCACACAGGTTGTCGTTTTTCCTACGCCACCTTTTTGATTGGATATGGCAATTATTTTTCCCACTAACTTACCTCGGATTCTTTAATCAATTGTAACTGCTCAGCAGTATGCTGACTTTATAATAGAACACGGATGACACCGATTAGACGGATTTAAACGGATTTTATGTTCTTTCTATCATTCGTAAATAATTTTCTCTTGAATTGCGGCTTTTTACCGAAATTCAAAAGTAATCCAACCTCTATGTCAATTGCCTTGAGATAATTGATCAACTGCAACTCGTGTTCTTTCACTAATGTTTCTGAGGCTTTCAATTCAATAATTACACAATTATTTACTATTAAGTCTGCAAAATATTCACCAACAATTTGCCCGTTATAAAATACTTTTATCTGTTTCTGTTTTTCACAATAAAAACCCATTGCGATTAATTCCCGAAACAAGGCATTTTGATAAACCTTCTCTAAAAAGCCGAAACCAAGCTCGTTATACACTTTATAAAATGCTTTAATAAGCTTATCTGTAATATCTTGATGAAGAAGCTCCATTTTATCAGTGCTCATCAGTCAAATCCGTGTCATCTATGTTCTATTGTTATAACTGTTGAGTAGTTATAACAATTGCATTCTAACCAGACATCTTTCTGCGGTTATTCCTGGAACGTTAACAGGGATTAACGTTGTTATGGCTGATTCCAGCTCAAGGACATCAGGTGGTGCTTGTCCTTTCATTGCCAACAACACGCCATCCTTGTTAAGTAAGTGCGCCGTTAATTGCACTATATCAGATAAACTGGCAAACGCCCGGGTAATGGCCGTGTCAAAACCTTTTTCGGGGTGATATTGTTCCACACGATTATGACAGACACTGACATTACCCAACTTTAAGTCGATTATTGCCTGCTGTACAAAGCGCGTTTTCTTGGCATTACTATCCAGTAAAACAAACTCGATATCCGGTAAGTAAATCGCCAGAGGAATACCCGGCAAGCCAGCGCCCGTGCCTATATCAATCACCCGTTTGCCTTCAATAAAAGGCACAATTGCCAGACTATCCAGTAAATGCAGGCGCACCATATCTTCCTTGTCTCGTATGGCGGTCAGATTATAAGCTTTATTCCACTTTTCAAGCAGCTTTATAAAGCTCAGCAGTTGCTCTACCTTGTCTTCAGCAATCGACAGATTAAGCGCTTCAAGACCGGAAACCAAAATTTTTCGACACGTTTCCATTAGGCACTTTTCTTTTTTAAATAAACCAACAACAGGGAAATGGCTGCGGGAGTCATGCCGGGGATGCGTGAGGCTTGGCCTAACGTTTCCGGTCGCTGCGCTTTAAGTTTTTGGCTCACCTCGTTAGACAATCCGGGTACGCCCGTATAATCAAGGGTCTCCGGAAGTCGTAAATGATCGTAACGCAGCGCCTTATCAATGTCAGTTTGCTGCCTAACGATATAGCCTGCATATTTAGCCTGAATTTCAACTTGCTCACCAACCTGCTCAGTAATCGCCTCGCCACCTTCCAAAAATGACAGCAACCGCTCTACATCCACTTCGGGTCGTCGCAGTAATTCCATCAAACTGGCTTCTTTTAACAACGGCTTCCCCCAGATTTCTGCAACCTGCAAGGCTTCTTCCGTGTCTGCCCTGACCCATTTCTTTTTTAAGTCATCCTGCAAGCCGGAAATGGCGGCACGTTTAATCTCAAAAGCTTGCCAACGCTCATCATCAACCAAGCCCAATTCACGGCCTTTTTCGGTTAAGCGCAAGTCGGCATTATCTTCCCGTAACAATAAACGGTATTCGGCACGACTGGTAAACATACGATACGGCTCTTGCGTGCCACGGGTAATCAGGTCGTCAATCATTACGCCGATATAGGCTTCATCACGACCAGGACACCAACTTTCCAAGCCCATAACCAAACGCGCGGCGTTAAGTCCCGCAATCAAACCTTGCGCGGCGGCCTCTTCATAACCGGTAGTGCCATTCACTTGCCCTGCAAAAAACAAAGCGTCCATGTGCTTGGTTTCCAAAGACATTTTTAAATCCCGAGGGTCAAAAAAGTCATATTCAATGGCATAGCCGGGACGGATAATTTCGGCATTTTCAAAACCCAACATGGAGCGCACAAATTCATATTGCACATCAAACGGCAAACTGGTGGAAATACCGTTTGGATAAATCTCATGGGTATCCAAACCTTCCGGTTCGACAAAAATCTGGTGCGATTCCCGATCGGCAAAACGGACGACTTTATCTTCAATAGACGGACAATAGCGCGGCCCAATACCCTCAATAATCCCCGAATAAAGTGGCGATCTATCCAGACCGGCACGGATAATATCGTGGGTTTGATTGTTGGTGCGAGTGATATGACAAGGTATTTGTCTGGAATGCTGCTCACGTCGGCCCATAAAAGAAAACACAGGTACAGGGGTATCTCCGTGTTGTTCTTCCAACTTGCTAAAATCGATAGTTCTGCCATCAATACGCGGTGGCGTTCCGGTTTTTAAGCGGTCAATGCGGAACGGTAATTCGCGTAAACGGTCAGCCAAAGCAATAGAGGCCGGATCACCAGCACGGCCACCGCTATAATTTTCCAAACCGATATGAATTTTACCGCCCAAAAAAGTGCCGGTTGTTAATACCACGGCTTTCGCCATGAAATTTAAGCCCATTTGGGTTTTAACACCGACTACTTTATTGCCGACCACGATTAAATCAGCAACCGTTTGCTGAAATAATGCCAGATTAGGCTGATTTTCCAGCGTACTTCTAACCGCCTGTTTATACAACATGCGATCTGCCTGAGCGCGAGTCGCCCTGACTGCGGGGCCTTTACTGGCATTTAATATACGAAACTGAATGCCGCCAAGATCAATCGCTTTCGCCATAATCCCGCCCAAGGCATCAATCTCTTTAACCAAATGGCCTTTGCCTATCCCGCCAATCGCAGGATTACAGCTCATTTGCCCCAAGGTTTCTATGTTTTGCGTCAACAATAATGTTTTCGCACCACAACGGGCAGCAGCCAAAGCGGCTTCAGTACCCGCATGACCTCCGCCCACCACAATCACGTCAAAATCTTTTTTAAATTTCACAAGCTTTTTTTACTCAGAGTCGCTATATTAATACACGTCAAGTTAGACGTACTTTTGACTATTATAAGAGGTAAACCATGAAACACCGTAACAATCCTGACAAAATAGATTATGCCCCCATTCAAAACCCGGTTGCCAAGTTCGCACGCCAGTTTAATAAGGCGCATGTCTTTGAAGATAAAAACAAATACCATCGCAATGCAAAACACAGGAAGCAGGAGGCTTCGCTAATAACTCTGGACAGAATTATTAGCGAAGTTTCCTGCTTCTTCTTTCAACCGCCGCATTCCACCAGAAGCCTCTTATAAAATCATTATCTGCGCTCATTGCAGCGAACTTGTTGTCGCTCTTTCATCTCAGTGACTAAATCCAGCGAAGCTTGCCAACAGCCCTGACAGAAATTTTGAAAAGTGCCCCGTAACGCGGATTCTGGTAATAACGCCCTACCTGCTTGAGCGGGGCCGACTTGAAGATCATAAGCCGAAAGACATTGCAAATAATCGCGCCGATGGACTCGGTCGATTAAAATAGGCGGAAAACCCGATTTTAAAACCGGCAAGTTCGCTACCAGTCGTGCCATCCGGCCATTACCGTCGGCAAAGGGATGAATGCGCACAAAGGCTTGATGCAGGTTGGTATAAGCCGTCAAAGCAGCCTCTTTATTTAACGAGGCGTTTAATGCGTCATTCAACATTACCAACCATTCCCTCATCAATACCGGCACATCCACTGGCAATGCATAATCAATAAACGTCTGTTTACCCTCAAGTGTCAAGGCATTGGTGCCGTTGGACTCCCGTTTCCATGCTCCAATCGGTTGATAAATATCGACGACAATCGCTGTTTGCACGGCACGGTGCAACAAAAATAAATCATCTTGGGTAACCGGATCATTACGCTGAAGCAAGCGATAAAGTAATTCAATCGCGTGGGCATGACCGACAACTTCGCTGTGATCTTTTAGCGGTTTGCCGGATATGGTTAAACCTTCCGCCAATACAAATGCCGTTTCACCCAAGGTCAAGGTATTACCTTCCAGTGCGGTGCTGGTATATGTCCACAAATCACGCAACTGAGCCAGTAACGCGACTTTCAAGTCATGATCCAGTCCATCCAGAAATTTCATTCACCGCTCTCCATTTTGTCATAAAAACCAATTAAAGCGAATAATCCTAAAAACATAATTAAGTCAACGAGTTACACTGATAATACATGGTGTTAAATATTACTGACAATTTACCAAAAGGGTGGTCAGAATAATTTATCTAACACGTTGTTTATATGAGTAAATCTGTGTTTATTTGTGGCTCAAATACGTTTTTTAGGATGAACTCAACAAATACCGCCTGCCTGTTGGAACAATCACTCACTATGACTCTATTATGCCTTGGAAGCTAAAATAACTTACTTGTTATTTTGACTTAAAAAGAAAAAACGATTATTCCTCTATATCTTCAATACTTTCAATAAGTTAAATACTTTCAATATCAGACATTGATCTGATAATTCTATTATTAAGATAATGGTGCTTCACAATATTGACTATTTTTGCAGTGTCTGAAATTTTGTAAAAATATCAAATACCCGCCCATAGTGGTTCAATTTTACCTGCATAATCTGCATATTTAAACGAGTCAATGGCTCAATATAACGCAGTCGAATCGGGGCCATATAAAGCCTTGAGCCTACAAATCCAATAAAAAATAACCCCATAATGTTATTTTTTTAGTTTTATTGTAATTTTTAAACTACCAACTACACTTAAATTGCTTCAGTTGAACTTGTAATACATCAAACATTTCACGTTATTATTTACTATGAAAATAAAAATAATAACGTGAAAGGACGCTGTGGGTAGATATATTTTTAGGCTTAATAGAACACGATCGTTTTAAAAGCCCTTAGAAAAAATTGAAGCCTAACAGTGAGATGTTTAATTTTAAAGCGCATGACACCATGACAGCCATTGCGTCACGGTAACCCAAAACCAATTCAGTCTGGTCAAGACTGGTGAGCAACTAAAACAGGTAAATAAATTATGAAAATTAAACTAGTTATTGCAATTAGCAGCCTATTAGCAGTTGGAAGTGCCAATGCGGCCAACGTATATCAAAATGCAGGAACTGACGCCTGGGAAACAGACGGGAACGAACAAGCAATGGATCTTGCGTTTGGTGCGGGTAATTGGGCGTTGAATTCTGGTTACACCATGACCGCTTTCACCGGCAATGGCCTGGTCTATTTAGACGGTGGCGCCAATAACGATATTGCATTAAACAATTTTCTAAGTAGCAATATGGCACAAATCCAACAATACGTCTTTGACGGCGGCCATTTGTTCATTAATTCGGCGGGTTGGAATACCGATGTCAATATGGGGTTCGGCGGTGTTGTGGCAACCTTGGAACCGTCATACACTTTCGCAAGCTCTGTTGCGACTGTAAATGCTGCTGGTGTAGCCGCAGGCTTAACCAATGGAGGCATAACGTCGAACTACACTGCGTATTATTTCTCCCACGATATAATTACGGGCGGCACAGGACTCACTTCCTTCATCGACGGAAGTGCAGGAGCAATTCTCGCCGGGATGAATTACGGAACCGGATTTGTTATGTTTGGCGGCCAAACAGATCCTACCTTTCATTTACCAGATTTCGAGGCTATAACCTTACGCGCAAACGAACTCAAGTACGTCGCGGCGCCTTCTGCCGTCCCCGTTCCTGGCGCAGTCTGGCTATTTGCATCGGGCTTGTTAGGTTTAGGCGCTTTACGTAAAAAAGCTCAAGCGTAATTTCATTCAAGTTCACATGACAGCCTTCGCATCACGATGATACAAAACTAAAGCCATCTCATCTGAGGTGGCTTTTTTTATACCACATAGCCGATTAGGGTCTGTAAATCTCATCGTTCCAAACACTGTCCATCATTGACAATCCTCGAAAAAAAGACATTAAGTTATACCTTAATTAATGAAGCATCACCGGCTATAACACCCGCTCATCAGATTATCCAAGCCAAAGCACACAACAAGCCAATTTATTCGTATAACTCACTACTTCCATCCATAGCACCCGTTTGGTTATACAACAACGGACGCCCGTCATTAAGTTTGGCCGCCGAAACAACTTTACAAATTGCGAGTTTATGATCGCCGGCATCGGTGTAATGACTGACCTGACAATCAAAATAAGCCAGACTTTCCGATAAAATCGGTGCGCCTGTTTTATCTTTTTGCCATTTAAAACCGGTCATTTTATCATTTACTGAATGGCCAAAATGCTCGGCGATGGCATATTGCTTTTGCCCCAACACATTAACCGTACAAACCCCACCCTTTTGCAATAACTGATAAGAATAATGCTCTGGATTAATACTGATTGCCAGCAAAAGCGGGTTAAAAGAAACCTGCATGACCCACGCTGCCGTAAAGGCATTTTGATGAGTGCCGTCAGTAACGCCAATCACATAAACGCCATGACTGATTTGTTTAAATAATGCTTCAGGATTTTCAACCATCACTATCACCTGTTTTAAGTGTTATGTTCAGACAATCACACAGGATTGTACTAACTCACCAACTTTATGCGCATGGATAAATCAACGGCATTAACATGCTTGGTTAAAGCACCAATGGAAATATAATCAACGCCGGTTTCTGCAACCGCTTTAATATTATTAAGGTCAATATTGCCCGATGCTTCAAGTGCTATAACGCCCGCAGTCAATTTTACCGCCGCTCGCAACTCGTCAAGGCTAAAATTGTCCAGCATAATCCGGTCTGGTTTTGCCGCAAGCGCCTCAACCAATTCCGGCATGGATTCAACCTCCACTTCAACCGACACCGTCGTTAGCTTCCTTGCCGTTGCAATTGCCCGGGTGATAGAACCTGCCGCCATGATATGATTTTCTTTGATTAAGACACCATCATACAAACCAATGCGATGGTTATAACAACCGCCACAGGCCACTGCGTATTTTTGCGCATTTCTCAGACCCGGAATGGTTTTACGGGTATCCAGCACTTTGCAACCCGTACCGGCAACCGCATCCGCATACTGCCTTGAAACCGTTGCCGTCGCTGACAAAAGTTGTAAACAATTTAGCGCCGTCCGCTCACCGGTTAGCAAACCTCTCGCCAGGCCGCTGACTTTACAAAGCATCGTGTCTTTTTTAACGGCCTCGCCTTCTGCTACCAGCCAACTAATAATCACATTGGCATCCAGATGCTTAAAGACCGCATCAAACCACGCCTGACCACACACGACCATGTCTTCCCGCGTAACCACTTCTGCAAGTGCTTTTGCCGCTTCAGGAATAATGGCCGCTGTTATGTCACCGGAACCTATATCTTCATTAAGAAAATATTTTATGTCTATAATATCTAACGGAACTGTCATGGGCTTATGTAATGGCAAATTAATAAAGTGTTTTTATCGGGCATTCTTGCAACGAAATACAATAACGCAATTGAGCTAATGAATCGAGCCTGATTTCTTTGGACTGCTGCAAAAATAATCGATAAATTTTAATGTTTTTTATAAAAAATGGGATGATAGCACTCAATTTACCACGTATACTTAGCATCGTGATTGCTTTTAAAAATCAGCTTTAGGAGATCAACAAACTCTCAATTTAATAACACGGCTGTAGGGTCGAACTTTAAATAAGTCATAGTAACGGTTTAAGGCGGGCGATGAAATTTTCGAATTCAAATTATAATCCCCAATCCACGCTTTCCACTGAAGAAATGCTTCAAATAAGCCAAGAAATTAATTTAGCGTTTACACCAATTTTTTCCGTCGAAATTGCAACCCCTGCTTGTCAATATCCAATTTCCTCAAAGGAAATGCTTCAAATCAGCGATGCAATCAGTCTGGACTTCGCGCCCAGAGCCTCCAACAACACACAAAATCTGGTACTCTTACCTGTCGATCCCGATCATCTTCATGCCTACTGGAATTTGGGTGATGACCATCCAGTCAGCACGCCAAAAACTGATCCCGTCCAACCACTAACATTAAGAATCTATTCGGAGCCTGACAACCTTGCCGATACACTCAAAAAAAAGCCCTACTTTGATATTACTGTTGAGGGCGCTCAGTCTCAAAAAAACATTATCTTACCTCAGCATTTTCATCAAACCACTTATAGCGCAACCCTAGTCAAGCACTATCAAAATGACAACCAAGCGCCCTTGGCTTCTTCCAACATCACTCACGTCCCACCAGGAAAAGTAATGCAGCATTCAGCTAAAGACAGACCTATAGAGGTTAAATCTACGGCGCAACCCGTCAAAATCAGTCAGGGAACCTCTTTTTACAAAAACAACAGCGCCTCCGGCCAAGGAATTAATCAGTAGTCGCATGAAAACAGGATTTCTTAGTATTATACTCCACGCGCATCTTCCTTATGTGCGACACCCGGAGCACGAAAGCTTTTTTGAAGAAAACTGGTTGTTCGAAGCCATTACCGAATGTTACATTCCATTAATCGGCGTACTTGATCGACTGCAACAAGACCAGGTGGATTATCGGCTGACACTCTCGCTGTCACCCACCTTAATTACCATGCTGCGTGATGAGTTGTTAACGACACGTTATCTAAAGTATCTGCATAAATTACTGGAACTGGCCGAAAAAGAAATCATCAGAACGCAAGACCAACCTGAGTTTCAAAAACTGGCGCAGTATTATCTCGATTTCTTTCAAAACACCCTGGACACTTATCAGCATCACTATCACTGCGATTTATTAACCGCTTTTAAAAAACACCACACAGCAGGCACGCTTGAATTAATAACCTGTGGTGCAACGCACGGCTTTCTGCCCTTGCTCAATATCAGCGAAACAGCCGTGCGTAATCAGATTAACATAGGTGTTAACACCTTTAGCACCTATCTCGGCTTCTCGCCAACCGGTTTTTGGCTACCTGAATGCGCTTACTACCCAGGCGTGGAAACGTTATTGGCAGAAGCTGGTATCCACTACTTTTTTGTCGACACCCACGGCATTATGGATGCAACCCAGACACCCCGTAACGGTGTCCATGCACCATTGGATTGCGGCAATGGCGTTTTTGCTTTTGGACGAGATCCGGAATCATCCCGGCAGGTTTGGAGTGCTCAAGAAGGTTATCCCGGTGATTTCGATTATCGCGAATACTACCGCGATATCGGTTTCGATCTTGATTTTGATTATATCGCGCCCTATATTCTTGATGGCGAAATCCGTATCAACACCGGTATCAAATACTATCGCGTAACCGGCAAAGATTTACCCAAAGAACTCTATAACCCCGAAACAGCGTTAGCCAAAACACAGCAACACGCCCAAGATTTTATCAACAAACGTCAACAGCAAATTGATACGCTTAGCGCCAACCTGGACAGGTCGCCAATCATCGTAGCACCTTACGATGCCGAACTGTTTGGACATTGGTGGTTTGAAGGCCCGCATTGGCTGGAATCGGTACTTCGTTTGGCAAGTGAACAAACCAATAACGTTCAGACCCTCAGTTGCAGTGATTATTTAAAACAACAAACAAGCCACCAGATAGCCACGCCTTCCGCCTCAACCTGGGGAGATCAAGGTTATTACAGTTATTGGCTCAATGAATCCAATGACTGGATTTATCCGTTTCTGCACAAGGCCGAAGCGGATATGGAAAA
>CAIMDR010000717.1 GCA_903839795.1 uncultured Methylococcaceae bacterium
GGTATTGAATAAACCAAAAACAGCTGTTCATCTTCTTCATTAAAAGAATAGCGCGTATACAAAGTTTCTATTTGCAACATTAATTTTTGTCTTTCTTCAATATCAGACCTAATTTCTTGCGCTAACATAAGTTAGTTATCTTGGTTGCCGAATATACGTTTGGCTTCTTTTAAGCGATTAATAATCCTGCTTTTCTCATTATTCCCGCCTTTTCTTGAAAACTTCTTTAGCACTTCGTCTTTACGAACTTCATTATCAATCTTTGACAAAATTGCTTGCGGCAACTGTTGCTTATATAGATCATAGTTCTCACCAACGCCAATAGTAATCACGTCATAGAGCGATGTCGCAAACTGCCCACCTTTTTTCTGACGAAATATTGAACGGTTTAAAGGTGATTGATTAAGCAAAGCAAAAACATCAGAAAATATTTTTTCGTGCTGTACATAATCAAAATTTTCATTTTCTAATGCTTGCCTCATAAAAGTCGTCATGTGCTGGGAAATACTACTCTTAACATGTTTTATGTTTTTGTAAAGCGAAATAAATCGTAAAGCTAATTCCTCATGATACAGACGTTCAATTGGTTCATCATCTAAATCAATTAATGCCCTAAAATCCTGGTTATCAGCAATGCGTTTTAAAAAATCATTAAACTCAGATGAAATATCCCGATAGATACAGTTTCTAATTTCTTGTGCAGTTAAGGGTGAGCCACCTGTATTTAAACGATTAAACAACTCAAAACGCATATCGTAACTACTATTCCAATTGAGGATTTCAACACGACAAGCCGCTCGTTTTAAACTTCTTTTGAAAAGCTCAGGCATTGTTTCATAAGTAAATCCTGCTAAGGCGTCAACCCTATCACCCTCAATTAACTCCCACTTATTTTTGTTTTTAAGACCTTCATCTTCGCTTTTTAAAATACCGAAAAAAGACAGCATGGTCGAAACCCGCTGTAAACCGTCTACTAATTCCCATATACCCTTGCCATCAACAGCTACAAAAATAGGCGGGATAGGAATACCCAGTAGAATTGATTCAATAAAACGAGTTCTTTGTTCTATATCCCATCGAAAATAACGCTGAAAAGCAGGCTTAATAATAATATCGCCATCTTGATACATTCGCATGACTTCACCAAAGGACAAATCAAGCCTGTCTGTGCTTAATAAATTTCTTTGGTCTTCTATTTGTTTTTGAAGTAATTGCTCATTCATGAGTCTTCCTTAACCTTCAATTTGGATGGTTGCAACGATTTGATCAATATCATCCGCGTCCTCAATATCTTCATCATCAACACCCGCTAAACCTTCAATTTTATCAACGCCAATGACTTTTTCTTTTTTATCCAAGCGAATAATCGTGACACCTTGAGTATTTCTGCCGACCACTGAAATACCGTCAACACGGGTACGCACCAAGGTGCCGCCATCGGTAATCAACATGATTTCATCATTATCATTCACCAATACGGCCCCCACTACGGCACCATTACGATCGGAAGTCTGTATGGCAATCAAGCCCTGCCCGCCACGTTTATGGCAGGTAAACTCTTCAAGTTTGGTGCGCTTGCCATAACCGTTCTCGGTAATATTCAGCACCGTACCTTCGGTGGCAATAATCAAGGAAATGATTTTTTGACCTTCCTGTAAGCGCATGCCACGCACACCGGACGCGGTTCTGCCCATGGAGCGCACATCCGCTTCATTAAAACAGACAGCTTTACCGGTACTGCCAAACAATAAAACATTTTGCTGTCCGTCGGTTACAGCAACACCGACCAGCGTATCGTCTTCCCTTAAATCGATAGCAATTTTACCGGTAGCGCGTTGACGCTCAAATTCTTTTAACGGGGTCTTTTTAACAGTACCCGCTGAAGTCGCCATAAAAATAAATTTATTGTCCGTGAATTCACGAATAGGCAATATAGCATTAATTTTCTCACCCTGCTCAAGCTGCAATAAATTAACAAAAGGCTTGCCTCTCGCCGCACGACTGGCAACCGGTAATTGATATACCTTCATCCAATAAACCTTACCCAATGAAGAGAAGCATAAAATGGTGTCGTGTGTATTGGCAACGATCAGCTTGTCAACAAAATCCAGCTCTTTAGTAGCCGTCGCTGATTTGCCTCGACCGCCCCGGCGCTGCGCCTTGTAATCACTTAAAGGCTGGGACTTGACATAACCTTCATGAGACATGGTAACGACCATATCTTCTTCGGTAATTAAATCCTGCTCTGATAAATCCAATTGGCTCTGTATAATTTCCGTGCGGCGTGCATCAGAATACTGCTCTTTAATGGCAACCAATTCTTCCCTAATGATTTCCATTAAACGCGTATCGTTACCCAAAATAAACAAGTACTCGTCAATTTGCTCCAACAGTTGTTTATATTCCTGAACTATCTTGTCCTGTTCCAGCCCGGTCAAACGATGTAAACGCAAATCAAGAATAGCCTGAGCCTGCGTTTCGGAAAGACGGTAAATACCGTCATGAATACCAAACTCTTCAGACAGGTCTTCCGGTCTGGAGCGCGAGGCATCTGCGCGTTCCAACAAAGTGGAAACCAATCCTGCATCCCAGGTTCTTGAAAGCAGGCCAATCTTGGCTTCTTCGCGATTGCTTGAGGTCTTGATCAA
Organism: uncultured Methylococcaceae bacterium; assembly: GCA_903839795.1. Classification (GTDB taxonomy): domain Bacteria; phylum Pseudomonadota; class Gammaproteobacteria; order Methylococcales; family Methylomonadaceae; genus Methylobacter_C. The sequence continues at coordinate 2,649 of CAIMDR010000717.1, forward strand.
TTCAATCATCACATCAATGTTAGCCAAAGCAACAGCAAGGCCTTCCAATATGTGCGCTCTTTCACGGGCCCGTCGCAGATTAAAAATCGTTCTGCGAGTAACAATTTCGCGCCGGTGATTAATAAACGCACTAATAATATCCCGCAGGTTCATACAGTGCGGTCGACCATCCAGCAAGGCAACCATGTTAATGCCAAAAACGGTCTGAAATTGTGTCTGCTTATAAAGGTTGTTTAATACCACTTCAGGCACTTCACCGCGACGTAATTCGACCACCATGCGCATGCCGTCTTTATCAGATTCATCACGCAAACCGGAAATACCTTCAAGTTTGCCCTCTTTAACCAACTCGGCAATTTTCTCTAGCAACCGTGCTTTGTTGACCTGATACGGTAATTCTGTGGTGATAATCGCTTGCCGACTGCTATCGCCAATATTTTCAAAGTGACAACGGGCGCGTAGATAAATTTTGCCTCGGCCGGTCGTATAAGCACTATAAATACCGGCTGCACCGTTAATAAACGCGGCGGTAGGAAAATCAGGGCCTGGAATATGCTCCATTAAATCAAAGATAGTGACATCAGGATTATCAATCATTGCCAAACAGGCACTGACCACTTCCGTCAAATTATGCGGTGGTATATTGGTCGCCATACCCACAGCAATACCTGAGGAACCGTTAACTAATAAGTTGGGTACACGGGTGGGCAATACTTCTGGCTGTATCTCTGACTCATCATAGTTGGGGATAAAATTAACCGTCTCTTTATCCAGATCAGCCAGCAATTCATGGGCTATTTTCGCCATACGAACTTCCGTATAACGCATGGCTGCAGGTGGATCACCATCAACAGAGCCAAAATTACCCTGCCCGTCAATTAGCATATAGCGCATGGAAAAAGACTGCGCCATACGAACCATGGTGTCATAAACTGCCGTATCACCATGAGGATGGTATTTACCAATAACATCACCGACAATACGGGCTGATTTTTTGTAAGGCTTGTTCCAATCGTTGCCTAACTCACTCATCGCATATAACACGCGGCGATGAACCGGTTTTAAGCCATCTCTGACATCTGGAAGTGCTCGACCCACGATAACGCTCATGGCGTAATCGAGATAGGACTGTTTCATCTCGTCTTCGAGATTGACTGGAATAATTTCTTTAGCGAAGTTTGACATTGATCCCTATTATAAACAGTTTACCGACAACAAAGCATCGATAGGGTTTATTGATTAATACAACCGCACCGTCCACGATTCCTTTCGTTGAGTGCGTCTATATGACTTTAAATAAGTTGATTATTATAACACACGTCAATAATGAGTCGAAGGAGTTGATAGCTTAAGATTTAAGCAAAGATTTCGGTCAGGAAGTTTTCCATCAATAACCATGAACGCCGATCTGCATGAGGCTGAAATACAGTGCCAAAATCGGGATTATTAGCGGTCGGATTGGTAAATGCGTGCAGTGTATTGCCAAAGGTATGAAACTGCCAGTCTACACCTGCATTCGTCATTTCCTCTTCAAAAGCAATAACTTGCTCAACAGGCCCCATTGGATCATCGTGACCATGCAAAACCAGAATCTTGGCTTTAATACTATTGCCCTGAGCATTGTCCGGCGCTCCCAACAAACCATGAAAACTAACGACGCCTTTTAAAGCAGCGCCCGTCCTGGCTAAATCAAGTGCGCACAAGCCACCAAAACAAAAACCCATCGCCGCCACTTTACTATCATCAACCCAAGGCAATAATTTGACGGCATACAGTGCTGCTTGCAACCGCTTTGCCAGCATCTGCCGGTCATCCATAAAAGGCTGCATGAGCTTTGCATTTTCTTCAGCCGTTGTACCCAAAACGCCCTTACCATACATATCAACAGCAAAAGCGACATAACCTAATGCAGCTATTTTTTTAGCTTTTTCTGCAACAAAATCATCCCTGCCAGCCCACGTATGATTAATTAAAACGGCGGGTCTACGACCTGTCAATGAATCGTCAAAAGCAAAAAAAGCCTCCAACAACACATCACCATCCAGATACCCAACGGTATTCGATACTATCGCCATAACGTCACCTTATACTTTTTCATTAATGCGTCCCGTTTTCTGTAACATGGATAAAAACCCAACGGAAGCTGCCTCCACCATATCCAATACCCGCTCAAAACCATATCTCCCACCCAAGTAGGGATCAGGCACTTCCCTGTCATCCAATTGCGGCGCGTAATCAAGAAAATAGCTGATTTTGCTCTTATAGGCTTCGGGACAGGCATTCATCAGCGTGACAAAATTATCATCATCCATTGCCAACAAGAAATCAAAATCCTCAAAATCACCCATAACGACTTTTCTGGCGCGTAAATGGGCAAGTTCAACATCCCGCTCTAAAGCCGCTTGCTGCGAGCGCCAGTCAGGTGGCTCACCGACATGATATGCATGAGTACCCGCTGAATCGATAGTAAAATACGCCTCTAAATTTTGTTCTTTAAGCAATTTTTCAAAAACGCCTTCAGCCGTCGGTGATCGACAAATATTGCCCATACAAACAAAGAGAACTTTTATTTTTTCCATATTGATGACCGTTTGAAAAGTGACTACAGCTGAATTTATTTTTTATAGCGGGTAACGCTTGATCCTAAAAAACGTATTTGAGCCAAAGATAAACACGGATTTACTCAGATAAACAACGCATTAGATCAATTCTTTTGAACACCCTTGGGTAAATGATCAGTAGTACGTAACATCATGTATTATCAGTGTTTATCTGTGTAAATCTGTGGCTAAATGAGGATTTTAGGTTGATCAATACCCTGAACAAACAGAACAACGAACAACAAGTTGTGTTACCACCAATATCACCAAGCATTACAGCCTGTAACTGATTCAATTTTAGACGCTAAATGAAAGATGTGCTTCCCTGTGAGAAGCACATCCGGCCACTTAAGCAAAAAAATCAGCAAACCCACTTTATAGTCGCATGTTAATCTGGAGGTCAGACTTTGCTTGACAGTCAGGCAAAGTCTGACCTCCACAAATTTATCCGACGAATTACCTTATAACTCGCTTACCCTCACTGAAAAGTACAACCCGGCCATCAAGCAAACGGATGTTCAAGAACAATGGTTTCGTCTCTTTCAGGACCGGTTGAAATGATAGTCACGTTAACGCCAACCAGTTCTTCAAGCCGTTTAATGTAGGCTTTGGCATTTGCAGGCAACTCATTATAATCGGTCACACCGGCCGTGTTTTCAGTCCAACCCGGCATTTCTTCAATAATCGCATGGCATTGCTCATACTGATCCGCGCCTAACGGTGCTGTTTCAGTCACTTCGTCGTTTAATCGATAAGCCGTACAAATACCAATGGTTGCCAAGCCATCCAGAACATCCAGCTTGGTTAAACAAATACCGCTTAAACTGTTTAGTTTTGCCGATTTTCGCATGGCAACGGCATCAAACCAACCTGTACGACGTTTACGTCCGGTAGTCGCGCCAAATTCATGACCTTTTGTTCCCAAATGATCGCCACAAGCATCATGCAATTCAGAAGGAAACGGCCCATTGCCAACGCGTGTCGAGTAAGCTTTGGTGATACCCAGAACATAATCAAGATCAAGCGGCCCCAGACCGCTACCAGTCGCAGCGCCGCCCGCCGTGGTGCTGGATGAAGTAACATAAGGAAAAGTACCGTGATCAATATCCAGCAAGGCACCTTGAGCGCCTTCAAACAACAGGTTTTTGCCTTCCGCCTGAAACGTATAAAGCGCTTCACTGACATCCGTTAACATAGGCTTGATGTGCTCGCCCAAGGCAAGTGCTTCATCCAGAGTTTGCTGATAATCGACCGCCTCTGTATGGTAATAGTGAGTCAACATAAAGTTATGATACTCAACCAGTTCTTTGAGCTTTTCAGCAAAGCTTTCAGAATTCAGCAAGTCACCGGCACGCAAGCCACGTCGCCCCGCCTTGTCTTCATAAGCAGGACCAATGCCTCGTCCGGTTGTACCAATCGCTTTACCGCCACGCGCTTTTTCACGCGCCTGATCGATAGCGACATGCACGGGTAAAATCAGGGTACAAGCCTCACTAATCAGTAAACGGTTTCTAACCTGAATGCCGGCTTTTTCCAAAAATTCGATTTCTTCCATTAAGGCATTCGGTGATAACACCACACCATTACCAATCAGGCATAACACAGTTTCCCTGAGTATGCCGGAAGGAATAAGGTGCAATACGGTTTTCTCGCCGCGAATAACCAGCGTATGTCCGGCATTGTGGCCGCCCTGAAAACGCACGACTGCGTGTGCTTGTTCGGTCAATAAATCAACCAGTTTACCTTTTCCTTCGTCACCCCATTGAGTGCCGATGATAACGACGTTTTTTCCCATAATTTTTCCAGGCTTAAGCTAACGGTCTGACGACCCAATTTTGATTATCTAGTTCTAAAATAGAGGTGCAACCTAATTCTTTTGCACTTCCGGTTTGTCCCGGCAATTGCTGAACAACTGCCAGTTGCTGAGCGCGTAAGTCTCTGATTTTTTCGTTTAACACGACATCATCTAAATACGGCGCAAAAATAAGCTCACGCGACTTTACTTGGCAGACTTGTTTACTGAGTGATGACAGTAATTTTAAATCCGCACTAAAACCCGTTGCCGGACGCGCACGTCCAAACACTTCGCCAATATTATCATAACGCCCGCCTCGGGCTATTTCTCTGCCCACTGAGGGTATAAAAGCGGCAAATACCATACCGGTATGATAATGATAACCGCGCAACTCGGCTAAATCGAAACTGACCGGCAGTGACGGAAAACGCACTGCCAGCTTTTCCGCAATGGCCTCCAAATCCGCCAAGGCATTTTTTACATCATCATTGGCTTTCAAAAACACGGTTCTGGCTTTATTAATCGTGTCTTTGCCACCATTCAATTCGGGCAACTTCAAAAACATCAGCTTAAGATCACTATCGATCGCATAGCTGTCCATCAACCCCTGAAGTTCAGGTCTGGCTTTACGCTGCATGACGTCAAATAATTCACGCTCCTGAAACTCGGTTAATTCTGCTTGTCTGGACAAAGCACGGTAAATACCCACATGCCCCAAATCCAGGTGAACATTTTGCAAGCCGGTTATAGCCAACATTTCCAGCATCAAGCGGATAACTTCCACATCACTTTCTTTACCGGCGTGCCCATAAAGTTCGGCACCAATTTGCATGGGGCTACGGGTCTTTTCCAGCGGATCGCCACGGGTATGTAAAATAGTCCCGGCATAGCACAAACGCGTTGGCCATTCATGCTTAAGATTATGAGCGTCTATTCTGGCTACTTGCGGTGTCATGTCAGCTCTTACGCCGAGCATTTTACCACTAATTTGATCAGTCAGTTTAAAGGTCTGCAAATCCAGATCATGTCCTGAACCGGTCAGCAAGGAATCCAGAAAATCAATAAAGGGGGGAATAACCAAGTCATAACCCCAGCAAGCAAACAAATCCAGCAGCTTGCGGCGCAAGCTTTCCAGATGTTTAGCCTCTTCCGGCAAAACTTCATCTATGCCATCGGGCAAAAGCCAGGAATCTTTTTGTTGCATGTTTTGTATGTCCACTCAAACAAAACGCCCCGCAAGCGGAGCGTTTTTATATTTTCAAATACTGATGGGTTAGCTTAAGCAATTTTCCGCGAAGAACAGTCCCAACGTTTTATAGCTACTTTTGCTTCTTAAAGTACTGAAAAAAGTCAGAATCAGGGTCCAGCACCAACATGCCCGAACTTGAAAAAGTCTTTTTATAAGCATTTAAGCTACGGTAAAAAGTAAAGAACTCCGTATCTGCGCCATACGCCTTGGCATAGATGTCTGCTGAAGTTGCATCACCCTCACCTCGGAGTTTTTCTGCATCACGAAAGGCATTAGCCAACGTAACAACGCGCTGCCTGTCGGCATCAGCACGAATTCTTTCAGCGGCTTCTGCACCTTGAGAACGAAACTCACGGGCTACCCGTTCACGTTCGGCTTCCATTCTACGGAATACAGAACTACTGACTTCGGGTGGTAAATCAATGCGCATTACTTGAACATCGATAATTTCCATCCCTAAATCAGCCGCAACCGCCTTGGAATTGTTGGTTAAAATATCACGTATTGCACTACGATCCGTTGAAATGAGCTGCTTGATATTACGCTTGCTAAACTCACTCCGAAAAGCATCTTTAATAATTTGATCCAAACGCAAATTAGCCTGATCGATATCACCGGCAACGGTAGTATAAAAAGTGCTAACGTTACCAATACGCCATTTAACAAAAGAATCAACAATAACGTTCTTCTTTTCAGCGGTTAAAAAACGCTCGGGCTTCGCATCCATCGTTTGAATGCGTGCATCAAATCTCTTGATATTGTTGATAAAAGGTAGTTTAAAATGCAATCCGGGTTCGTAATCGTTTTTTACGATTTCACCCAAACGAAATTTAATCGCCTTTTCTGTTTGACTAACAGAAAACACACACATTGAGCCAACCAACAACAAAAATGCTGCCAAGCCTACTAAAATTTTATTTGGTGTCATTAACGTCCCCTTGCGTCACGGCTACGAATTGAAGTTCGCTCAACAGCCGCCGGCTCCTGTACCGCAGTCGGTTGAGACTGAGGCTGCTCGGCATTGCTTATTGGTGAGTTCGTGGGTGATGGTTGCGCTGAAGCTTGTTGTTGCAGCATTTTATCCAACGGCAAATAAAGCATATTATTGCCGCCTTTGACATCAACCAAAACCTTGCTTGTTTCAGTCAATACCGCTTCCATCGATTCAATATAAAGACGTTTGCGTGTTACATCAGGCGCTTTGGTATACTCCGTCAATAACTTGGTAAAACGATTGGTTTCACCCTCGGCCTGAGCAATCACTTGCTCTTTATAACCTTCAGCTTCCTGTATTTTTCTGGCCGCAGCACCACGCGCTTTCGGCACTACATCGTTAGAATAAGCTTCCGCTTCGTTAATCAAGCGCTGCTCATCTTCCCGCGCTTTAATAGCATCTTCAAACGAGTTTTGAACCTGCTCCGGCGGCTGTGCATCTTGTAGGTTGACACTGGTTACTTGAACGCCTGATTGATAGCTATCCATGACATCCTGGATTTCTTTTTTAATCAACGTAACAATTTCACTACGACCTTGGGTTAATACAAAGTCCATCGTGCTACTACCCACAACGCCACGCAGGGCGCTTTCGGTAACCTGTTTTAAAGTCAACGCAGGATTAACCACATTAAA
>CAIMDR010000718.1 GCA_903839795.1 uncultured Methylococcaceae bacterium
ATGTTTAAGTTAATGTCTTGGGGTGCTGCATCGCGCACCCGACTTCCCCTCATTCATGTTTTTTCTGTCGTCAGCGCTTCAACAATAGCCTCGTATTCATTCACTTTAGGTCGATATAAAAACAGTCCTAAAGCAGCTATGCCTGAAAATATAAACAACGTATTAAAGCTGTCCCCTAAAATAAACATCACAAAACCAAAAATCCCAACGCTTTCAATCAGTGACATGGATACAATAATTGTCACTAAATAACGTTTTTTTGCCTCCAGTCTGGGTACCGCATTTGCAAAAGGCATGGTTTGATTAAGCCGCAGTTGAATGTACCGAAGCAAATTAGTCAACGGCAAGGTAGCGATAGCCACAATGTACAGCAGGGTTCTAATCAGGACTCGCTGAGCTTCCGGCAGGGGTTGTTGTAGCTGGTCGTCAAAAATAAAGCAGACGATAATATAAGTTATCAGCAGGGTTAGCATGATGCCCTGGACAACCTTGGGCAGAATAAGATCAGATTTTAATTGTTCAGGTTCGAGTTGACCCGGCATTTTGTTTCCTGGCATGTTAATAATAAATATGGATGATATTAAATTCGGTGGCTTTTTCCTGTTTTTCTGTCCGGTATCAGGTGCTTTGGCAACTAAAAAAAACAGATCAGGCTAAAAATCAGGTTTAATAAATGCTATGATAAGGGTCAATATCATACTATACATAGAGCATTGCGATGGACATTCTTAGCTTAACAGTCGGCAAGACCTTTTCGTTTGACGTGCCGGAAGAAAGTATGAGCATCATTTTAAATAGTGGTGCGCCCATGCTGGTTTTTAATTTTTCATTGTCAGAAAAAAATATTACCGCCTTCCGAAATGGCGTGTCGTCGTTTGGATTGTTCGCTGAAAAAAACCTCTTGTTTTTTTTATTCAAAATCGAGGGCTTTCTTGACTGGTCGGATCTGGCTTTTACCATTCATCTGGTTCAAGATGAAGAAATAGAAGATCACGATAGTTATCTGCCTTTTAATCTGGTTTTAGTGGATTCCAGTACCAGCATCATAAAAGCGCTCAGAATGGTTACTGTATCGCCCACATTTCGGTCGGTTCTTGTTAGGGCCATTGAGCGACAACATCAAGAGCCCTTTAACGTCATCGAATATTACAAGGGTATTAAAGTGGTTTATGACACGTATCCTGAAGTCGTTTTAATGTTAAAAAAAGCGCTTATCGTTGAACAAGGCGGCAGAACCTTCAACAATAACTAAGACCCGCAACGTTAAAACGCATCAATATTAATTTCTTATCCAGACTAAACCGGGAGCATCATGCACGAACTAACTGAAAGCGAGCTATATCAAGCCCTGAAATATGCCAAAAGCATAGAAGAAGACGACGCCAAAATAATTATGTCTCAATTTGAGGCAGATCAGCCGCAGCTTTTCCAAACACTATTTGGCATATTCACGTCTATTATTGCGGATCAAAATCAGGATATGGCGCACCTGTTTATGGATTTGTGCTTTGATGCGCTTTGTGTCTATCAAAAATCGTTTGGTGACACACCAAAAGCTATCGACGACCCTGCCTGGATGGAAAAGCAAGCCATTCTGTTGGAAGCCGAGTTTGCTTTATTACTGCAAAACCGGTCTGTTGATGAAGCGAAGAGAGAGGGGATTCATGAACATTTTGCGACGTATAAACAGAATATGCTTCAGATGGGCTTGGTGAAGTTTTTGAATGAATGTATTGATGAGTTTGCCGCTGAGCAGGTCAGTCGCGTACCTGCCATTGAATTGACCCAAGCCATGATATTACTGGTGGTTAAGTTGTTTAATGATTTATACGGCAAACCGGTGCGGCATTAATAAATTTATAGTCATGTAGGTTGGGCAACATCTTATCGTTGCCCAACATTCAACGGTCAAAATCAGAATATCGAGAGACTTCTTCAATGCCATTCGTGCGTTTTAACGCGAAAATTTCGGGCACGAAAAGCGTGAGCCTGACCTGGCTTTAAATCATAAGAAAAGAGTAGGAATCCTTCATTTTTGCACGAAAGTAGTGAACATTTGGCTCATAAAACGATGCCGGTCGGGATTTACAATCCCGATCGAAACATTTGAAGGCATCAATATCAATCAAAACGTGAGTAACGGGGTTGCAAACCCTGTTACGCTTAGAGTATCTCAGGATTTGCACAGTATGAATATACTTAATGACGGCTGGCTTAATCAAAAAGTCACCTTTCCACCCGATAAAGGAGAAATTATTGACTGGCTTAATAGACCAACCATTGAATTCCAATTTTATGCTATTAATCAGCATTTAGATTTCCTTAAAAGGTCAATGAAACAGGAAACGGATAACCTTAAAGTGGCAGCAAGTCAATTTGTTAATGAAATGGGCATTGATAACGATGAAATAGCAAGTTCAATTTATCATTCCCTTTTGCAAGATGGATATTCTCCACTACGCGATGAGACTCCATTAGCAATAAATGAGTTTGAACAAATCCAGTGGCGTTCAAACTTTATTGTTCTTTATTCAGTTTTTGAGCATATATTAAATCTATTATGCTATGTAGTTGAGAAAAAATCATGTTTAAATACGAATCTAAATAAGATAACGGGTAAAGGCGAAGGAATACATAGAGCAGAAGAATACTTGGTAGATATTGCTAAAGTAAAAATTCAAAAAGAGCAGTGGGATAGAGTGCTTCTATTGTGTGACATACGAAATGTTCTCGTTCATAGCAATGGCGAACTAGATGGCGAAAGTAAGCATCCACGACATATAAAGCAGGTTGAACATATTGAAAAACATATAAATAAAGACATTAAACTAACTAATTGGATTGAATTAAATATCATAGATAACTACATTTATAATGAAAAAAAGCGGAAAATTTTGCTTAGTTATGAATTTATAAAACAATCCGTTGATGAACTACAAAAGGTTGTGATGGATATTTGCAACTATCCACTTTATGCCGATAAAAGCTAGCATTTTTAAAACATTATGAGCGAAGATAAGTCGTTAATTAAAAAAGACAGCACCGATATAGTTATCAAAAATACACAAAGTCTGCTAGAAATTACCGACAGTATTTTAGCAACAAGAAATAATGACAAGTGGATTGATGAATTAATTAAATGGGCCAAGGAAAGTGGTGTTTCTACAAAACTGAATAAAAAATCTATTTTAGAAATAACTGAATTAGATTTGACAGGAAATGATTTAACAGAGCTACCTGAATATATATGTAAACTGACCAAGCTTAGATTATTACGATTAGATCATAACCAGTTAAAGACACTTCCAAAAAACATTGGAAATCTTATTAATCTTACAACTTTATCTGTTGGATATAATCAAATAGATACACTACCC